>CACFFD010000004.1 GCA_902565595.1 Actinomycetota bacterium | reverse complement strand
GAAGTCCAAACATTTAGAAGATACTAATGGACCTCACGTAAAAATGCCTTATTGATATCCAGATAACTGGCTCGTCGCTAGGATGACAAGGTGGACAGGTCAGAAGATTTTAGGTCAGAACACTTTGAACTCTCGGGGATTATTGGTGAAAGTATGGAGTTCGTTTCCGCTAACCCTCTCAACTACGCTCAAGCTATCTCTAATCCCTCAAAATGCGAACAGGTTCGTATACAGGGAAAGATGTTCCTGCCAGAAAGTTCGCAGCCATTACCAGCTGTAATTATTGTTCCAGGCAGTCTCGGAGTTAGCGAGAACCATCTCTCGCATGCGGAAACTCTTCTTAACGAGAAAATAGCTGTAGTTGTTTTAGACCCCTTTTCTACCAGAGGTATTGCCTCCACCGTTTCCAACCAGACTCAGTATTCGTTTGCTGCTAGCGCTTTTGATGTCCTCGCTGCTTTACGAGCCCTGTATAGCTTCTCACAAATTGACCCAACGCGGATTTCCGCTCAAGGGCACAGCAGAGGCGGTTCGGCTGTTCTGACTGCCGCAATAAGGGCATTTGCTGATCCAATAGTAGGGCCAGAGTATGTATTCAAAAGCGTGTATGCGGTTTACCCATGGTGTGGGCACCAGTTCGTAACACCATACGTTGGGACAACCACGGTCCGTGCAATTGTCGGTGAACTTGACGACTGGGTTTCGACTCAACAAGTTCAGTCACAGATTCACGCGATCAATCTTTCCGGTGGAAACGCTTCAATACGAATTGTGCCGGAAGCAGCTCACAGCTTCGACAAAGAAGAGCAGCTTCATACAATACCTGAAGCAAGTGTCTCTCCAAATGCCCCCACGGTGTATTTGGAAGATGACGGATCGATGATAGACCCCTACAGCGACTCCAGTTCACCAGAGACAACAGATAGAACCTACTTTCTTAAAGCAGTAGAAGCGGGCCATGGAAGGCGAGGAGCAAAAATCGGCGGCACTAAAGACCAGCAGCAAGCCTTTCGAACTGACATGCTCGCATTTCACAAATCTAATTTCTCGTAACACCCGAAATTTGATTTCATCCAAAAAGATTTGCGGAAATCAGCCACAAACGTATAGGAGATTCCTAGCATTGAGGTTGCTATGACCTCAAAGAATCCAATCCCTGAGAACAAAACCTGTTATAGGCACCCTAGCCGGCAGGGTGGTGTTCGATGCCAGAGGTGCGAGAGGTATATATGTCCTCATTGTATGATCACAGCATCTGTCGGCTTTCATTGCCCAGAGTGTGTAGGTAACGCCAGAAAACCTACCAGAATTGAACGAAACCCCTTTTCTTTTGACCCCCTAGTAGTCAAAATCCTTATCGTCGCAAATGTAATTCTCTTCGTCGTTGGGGTTGGAATGGGGGATGGAATTCAGGGACAAATTAGTTATGAAGGAATAATCTGGCGTGGAGGCCTATCCTCTAGATCCCCAGAATGGTATCGAGTAATAACATCCGGATTCTTACACTATGGGTTTGTTCACTTAGCGTTTAATATGTACGCCTTATGGCTTCTAGGTCCTGCGTTCGAACGTACGCTGGGCCGCTCTCGTTTCTCCCTTTTCTACTTCTCAGCAGTAATAAGTGGTTCATTTGGAGCAATGCTTTGGAGCCCCAATAGTCTCACCGTAGGAGCAAGCGGAGCAATATTCGGCCTTTTAGGTCTTGCGACTGTTGCACAGCGCTCAAGCGGGTACTCCATATGGAGAAGCGGATTAGGAATGATCTTGCTACTCAATTTCGTTTTGACCTTTACAGTCTCATCTATATCTGTCGGTGGCCATGTCGGTGGTTTCGCTGCCGGGCTCATTATCGGATGGCTGGTATTTGATTTACCTAAAAGAGCGCAGATCCCCACGTACCTTCCGGAAGCGGTGATCATTCTCCTCTCATCGGCTTCCTATCTAGGGACTTTAGCTATTTCCTGAACACGAAATGAGAGCATCCTTGTTTCTTGGTAAAGTATGGGCATGGCGCAGATATTTATTCTCGTAATGATTGTTTGCCTGATTCTGCATTTTCGAACTCTCGCAAAGCGTAGGCAGCAATAACTTTAAGAAGCGCTAGACGAAGAGCTACTGTTCTCAATCAGATCTTTCAGGTTCTTTAAGTTCTGTTTCCATACAGACTCAAGGATCCTTTTACCTATCGGGTTCCTGAGAGGCCCGCCCATCCAAAATGGAAAAACCAGAGACTCCTCCCAAGTGAACGTCGTCCTTTTAGGGGCTAACTGAAGTAGGGTAAATCGGCCACTTCCACTTACTAGCCCCTTATGAGAAACTCCTATAGTCTTTCTCTCTACCCATTCAGTGATTTCTATCCGGTCAGTTAATTTAAACGGTCCGATTTGGGTTTCGCAATCGAACGTCGTCCCAACTCCTTGCTGTCTAGCCCCAACAAAATCTATTGAAACTGCGTCATCCATCCAGTTCACATGGCTTTGAATATCTTCTACAAATTCCCACACCTCTTCAAGGGGAGCTTCGATAATGGTTTCCACAGAGATATCAGGCACAACCCCATAATAATTCTTGTTTTCGACCATTGCCCTATCGGAGTATCCTTACTATGTGAGTGAGAAGATAATTTATCTTGATAACGCTGCTTCTACGCCAATACGGCAGGAGGCAATTGACGTCATGATTTCTGCGCTAGAAAATTGTTTCGGGAATCCATCTGGCGCGCATAAAATGGCAAGAGAGGCCCGACGTCTCATAGACGATGCCCGCGATACGCTTTCGATTGGCTTAGGGTGCGACCCGAAAGAAATTATCTTTACTGCAGGCGGAACGGAAGCAGATAATCTTGCAATATTTGGGTCGCACAGCGCACGCCAAGGAACCGTTCTTGCTTCCATAACGGATCATCATGCAGTTGTGGCTCCGGTAGAGCAGCTAGGCGGAAAGCTCATCCAAGTCAGTGAAGATGGTTTACTTGATTTAGACCACCTAGATTACCTTCTAGACGAAAATGTGATCTTGGTTTCTGTCGGCCTAGTCAATGGAGAAACGGGTGTAATCCAAGATCTAGAGAGCATTGTAGAAATAGTTCGCCAAAAAGCGCCAGAGGCGCTTATTCATACTGATGCTGTTCAAGCTTTTCCTTGGTTAGATGTTGCATCGCTAGCTCAATCGGCAGATTTAATTAGTATCGCCGGTCATAAGTTCGGAGCTCCGAAGGGGGTTGGGGCGCTTGTTATTCGTGACGGAGTTCAAATTTCCCCAATGCAGCTCGGAGGTGGCCAGGAGCTAGGGGTCCGAAGTGGAACACAAAACACAGCTGCTATCACAGCTATGGCCGCAGCCGCAGACGTCACAGTGAAGGAACGTGACGTGACAGTCGAGCGTGTAGCGGCGTTACGAAATGAGCTGGCAGACAAATTGCAGGAGGTACCTCAGAGCTATGAAACAGGAGTGGCCTTACACAACGGAATCGTAAATCGTGAAAACAAAATTGCTGGTTCTTGCCATTTCTGTTTTGAGGGGATAGAAAGTGAAGCATTATTGTTCATGCTTGAGCAAGAAAACATCGTAGCTTCAGCAGCTTCTTCTTGTTCCAGTGGAGCGCAGGACCCCTCTCACGTTCTAGCAGCAATGGGCTATTCAAGAGATTTAGCTGGAGGATCTTTGCGGCTTTCACTCGGGCATGCAACCACATGGGAGGATATATCGATAGCAATGGAAGCTGTGCCAAAATTGATAGGGAATTTAAGAAGGACCGGTTCATGAGCTCAAAGGGAAAAATCCTAGTCGCGATGTCTGGAGGGGTTGATTCGTCTGTTGCTGCAGGCCTACTGCAGAGAGAAGGCTATGAAGTCACCGGTGTAACTCTAAAACTTTGGGGAGGACCATCGGATACAGGATGTTGTTCAGTTTCAGATGTGACCGATGCTCGGCGTGTTGCCGACTCTTTAGGGATAGAGCACCATGTTTTTAATTTTGGTGACGAGTTTGAAGACCATGTTGTAGGACCCTACGTACGTTCTCACGCCGAAGGCCTTACCCCTAACCCATGCATTGAATGTAACCGCCATCTTAAATTCGATAAGTTGATACGGAGGGCAAAGGCTTTAGGGTTTAACCTCATAGCCACTGGGCATCACGCAAGAATTGTAGAATTTAACAACGGGCTATGTATCGCGCGTGGGGCAGACTTTTCAAAAGATCAGTCATATGTGCTTCACATGTTGGACCAGGGACAATTGCAGCAGCTCAAACTTCCTTTGGGTGAGATGACAAAAACAGAAGTTCGAAAAATAGCAGCATCACTTGATCTTCGCGTAGCTGATAAACCTGACAGCCAAGATGTTTGTTTTATCAGCAATGTAAAAGGGTCACGAAAAAAGTTTCTTGAGCAACGTATAGATCTAACGCCTGCGAAGGTTCTGGACAAAAATCAGCGGATAGTTGGCGAGGTGGAATCCATAGAGATGGTCACTATTGGTCAAAGAAAAGGGTTGGGGTTATCCGGTCAGGGGGCCCCAAAATACGCGATAGAGGTAGATGCAGAAAAAGCCACTGTTACGGTTGGGGAGAAACCAGACCTTTACTGTTCCACTACAGAGATTAAAGATTTGAACTGGATAGATGCGCCTTATCCTAACACGGTGGAAGTTCAGACTAGCGCTCATGGACGAACCGCTTCTGCTACTGTTACCTCCTCAGTCGAATGGATTGAACCACACAGGAAAGTAGCACCTGGCCAGTCATTAGTTTTCTATGACGGTGACTTAGTTGTCGGTTCAGCAATAGCCGGGTAGGCCTCTCCTCGCTTTATGTCGTCGATATTGCTCGACGTTGCGCTTCTGAAAAAACGCTACTCGGTAGCGAAGCAGAAACTGTAAATGATGAGACATTTACAATTGCGGATTCAGCTTTTGGCCCCTTACGGACAGCGATCTCAGCCTCTTGATTTAGTTCTACCTCTATCGCGTGGCCGAGACTACTCATCGTCAGATCTTCAGCATCCGAACCGACAAGAGCCAAATGGATAGACCTTATTCCATTTCTCTTAACAAGAAATGGGTCACTGAGAAGCAGGGGATCATGGACAACTACCCCAGCTGGAACGAACACTAACCACCTTTGCGTCAGTACATGTAAGGAACGGAAAGCTACGAAACTACAAATCCCCCCAAATCCTGAAACCAGGCACCCAGCAAGCCACTGTTTGGCAGCAAGGAGAATAGGGCTGCTAACAAGAGTTACGACAATGCCAGATGCCGCTATAGGTATCGGCCCTAGAAGCATTACACCTGGCGGCTTTAAAGGGATACGTACCTCATTACCATACGACGACCCGTTAACATGCCAAAATCCGACTTGGGGAGTAAGCGTTAAAACAAAAAAACTTCCACAGAGGCACAACGTGACAATACCGAGCAGAGACGATGGTGATTCAATCGCTCCCCAAATAGTGATGACGACGCTCATAGCCGCCAAGACACGAAAGGGAGTGAGTAAACTAGATAGAGGAACAAGAGACATAAGAAGACCTAAAGCCCACAAAACCCACAGCCCTATGACCGCTGTGATTTGGACAGAACGAGTTGAGGCGCTCAGTGCACTATCAAACATATTTCCAGCAGTAAATGGAAGAGCCACCCATGCCACCCTTAAAGCCCATATACGATAGTCCTTCGTCACATACTGATGTTTGCAGCCACACGGCAGGTTATGCCAATCGAATAGAAGACTTACCGGCGGAGGACTAGTGACTACTGAACAAGAAAAACGTGCCGAAGAGCTTCGGGCTTTGATTAAAGCTCACAATGTCGCCTATTACGACAATGACAGTCCAACAATCTCGGACGCCGAATGGGACACGCTAATGAGAGAATTGGTTGGATTGGAAGACCAGTACCCTCATTTACGCACAGCGGATTCACCTACCCAAAATGTTGGTGGAACGCCTTCTAAGATTTTTTCCCCTGTAACGCACAGAGTTCCCATGATGTCTCTCGACAATGCCTTTGAGGTCGAAGCACTTCACCAGTGGCAATCAAAGCTTGAAAGGAAATTGGTAGAAGGCACAAAAATCGGCGATTTAGTATGTGAACTTAAATTTGATGGACTGGCCATCTCAGTTCGTTACGAGCAAGGACGGCTAGTGCAGGCTGCAACTCGTGGAGATGGCGTCGTCGGAGAAGATGTCACTCACAACGTTCTAACCATTTCTGACCTTCCGCATGTGCTTCAGGGTGCACCACCCATACTTGAAGTCCGCGGCGAGGTATACCTTCGACGAAGCGAATTTCAGAAACTTAATAGAGACGCAAAAAAGAGCGAAGGTAAAGAATACGTAAACCCACGAAATGCTGCAGCAGGGTCTTTGCGTCAAAAGGACTCAAGCATTGCTGCGACTCGGAACCTTTCTTTCTGGGCATACCAGCTAGGTGAAATCGAGGAAGGCCCAGACCTTGTTTCTCACTATGAAACTTTAGAGTTCCTTTCATCCTTGGAGCTCCCAGTAAATAAAAATGCAAAGTTAGTAAAAGATATAGCAGGCGCTCTTGAATATATTCAAGAATTCCAAGAAGCGAGAGATTCATTAGATTATGAATTTGATGGGATCGTTATCAAAGTAGATTCATTGACTCTTCAGCAAGAATTAGGAAAAACCGCCAAAGCTCCGAGGTGGGCAGTGGCCTATAAACTCCCGGCGGAGGAACAGGTAACTACTCTTTTAGATATAGAGGTCTCAATAGGCGCTGCGGGATCTGCTACTCCATTTGCAAGACTCGAACCAGTATTTGTGGGAGGAGTAACAGTGTCAACAGCGACGCTGCATAACGAGGATCAAATACAAGAAAAGGATGTTCGCCCTGGAGACAAGGTAATTGTTCGGCGTGCCGGAGAGGTTATTCCCGAAGTGGTTAGGCCTGTTCTCTCTGAGCGTCCAGAAAACTTACCCAAGTGGGAGTTTCCAAAGAACTGTCCATCTTGCGGTTCAAAACTTGAACGGCCTTCAGGTGAAGCGCGCCACCGATGTAATAACTACAATTGCCCTAGGCAAGTTCGCGGCCGAATTGAGCACTTCTCCCAACGAACAGCAATGGACATAGAGCATATGGGGGAGCAGAGCATCGATTTATTCGTCTCAGAGGGTTTGGTTCAAGACGTCGGCGACATATACAGCATTGATTTTCAATTAGTTAGATCATTCGAAGGGTTCGGAGATCTCTCAGTTGCTAATTTGCAAAAGGCAATTGAAGAATCGAAATCCAGATCATTAGGTAATCTAATTTTCGGGCTATCTATTCCTCATGTTGGAAGAACCAACGCAGACTTACTTGCATCTACATTCGGGTCAATGGATGAACTGAAAGAAACTAGCTTCGAAGAACTGCAGGCTGTCGAAGGTTTGGGTCCAGTTATAGCTACCAGCGTGCATCAGTTTTTCAGATCCCCAGACACCACGAAAGTTCTTGCAAAACTGGAATCTGCCGGCGTTAATTTCCAAGGGCCAGAAAAAATTGAACTAGCACAAACTCTCACTGGAAAATCAATAGTTGTAACCGGAACTCTCGAAAGCTATAACCGAGATGAGGCCGCTTCGGCAATCAAAGACAGAGGGGGGAAATCCCCAGGAAGCGTATCGAGAAAAACTGATGCTCTTGTCGTTGGAGTTAATCCAGGCGGTTCAAAAATCAGCAAAGCAGAAGAACTGGACGTGCCTATCATCAATGAGGAAGCGTTTGAGCAACTACTTACAACAGGAGAAATTCTAAATTGAAGCCCAAGTCAAAAGCCACGAGAAAAATTGAGACAGTACTCTGGGATTTTGGGGGAATCTTTACTGGCTCTCCGTTCTATGGAAGAAACGAATATGCCGCAAGCCTCGGTTTGACCGTTGAAAGTATAACCAAACTAGTCCTTGGCTATGGGCTTCCAAATGGTGATCATCCATGGCATAAACTAGAGCGTGGTGAGGTCACCATGGAGGAAGCTGCCCGTGAAGTTCTCCAGTCAGTGGAAAATGCAGGTATCGCTGGATTTGACTTCGAACTGTTCTTTAAATCAATGAGTGGCCGTCCAGAGCACAGTGACAAAATGTACGAAGGTGTTCGGAGATTAAAGGCTCGAGGAATATGTCAGATAATTGTTTCCAACAATTTTCGTGAGTTCCAAAGTATTTGGAAGTCTATGGTCCCAGAAAACTTATTTGACGAAATCGTAGACAGCAGTCAAGTAGGAGTTCGTAAACCTGACCCAGCTATCTTCCACATCGCCTTAGATCTAGCCAACGCTTCCCCTGAAACCACTGTTTTCCTCGATGACTACGAAGAACATATCCAAGTTGCAAATTCAATGGGAATCAAAGGAATACTTGTCGGAGAAGACCCAACGGAAGCACTCTCAGAGTTGGAGTCACTGGTAAGTTAAACACTCCTCAGAGAGCGGTAAAACACCATTTGATTCTATTTCGAGCGGAAGGATCCGATAGAGGCCAGTATTCAGCAACAACACAATTCCTTCCTCCAAGTAATTCTTGTACAGCCCTTCCTTCAAGGGGCTGGAACACAAAACGGTTTAGAGTTGATCCGAAAGAGCCACCTGTGCCAGCGCTCTGACGGGGGTTTTCCTCACTACGAAGAACATTTATTTGATCAGGTGGAATCGGAACGTCATTTATCGTCAGTTCTGCGTTATACCCAGGTGCGAGGTCAATACCTACAGCGCTTTGTCTTAAGACCTCTGAATTTTCCTCGGGTATCAAAGCTTCGATAGCCGGATTTCCCTCAACGCGGATATCTTCTGACCCCTGAGTTGAAAGAACTAGAGCGAAGACTACCAAAACTACTCCAAGGGTGATCAAGGCAGGACCCAAGATACGAGACAATTTAGACTTTAGAACTTTGGGATCTGGATGCTCCGGTTTCATACTCATATTGTGCCCTATGTAGTCAAGTTTTAAAGCTAATTTCACACTTTGATGGAAATTGCTCAGAGTCTGAATACGCTTTGAAAGTGGAAGATTCACAGCCAACCGACTCTGGAATCGTTATTGATAGCCGATACCGGCTAATTGCCTCTTTGGGCGTTGGATCTGGTGGTCAGGTATATTTGGCAGACGATATCCGGCTTCGAAGACAAGTCGCAGTAAGGGTGCTTCGAAGAATCTACGCAGATGATGGTTCGTTTCTAGAGGAATTTCGTTCACAGGCTCAAAAAGCCTCCACTTTAGTCCATCCAAATCTTGTCCCAGTCTATGATTGGGGAGAGAAAGAGCTCCCATATATTGTTAGTGAATATCTTTCTGGTGGTAGCTTACGCGAACTCGTTGATACCACTGGAACCATTAGTTCATCTCAAGCGTTATTAATAGGTATCGAAGTTGCCAAAGGGCTTGAGTACGCTCACAAACGAGGTATTACACACCTTGCACTCAAGCCAGAGAACATTCTCTTTGATTTTGAATCGAATGTTCGCGTAGCAGATTTCGGAGTAGCGAAAACTCTTGCGAGCTTCTCATCTCTGGAGCCGGAAACGAACGTAGACAAAAGCTATCTTTCTCCTGAGCAGATTCATGGACGCCGAACTGACCCAAGAAGCGATGTTTACTCACTTGCTGTTCTTCTCCATCAATGTGTTGCTGGCTATCACTCGATGGAGCAATCAAGTTCTTCTGATGATGGGATGCCGTTAAGTGAGGAAGCCGAGCTAGATCCGAAGTTATTCGGCAGTTTGGCACCTCCTATAAGGAATGGTATTGCACTTGACCCTAATCAACGTCCTAGCGCAGGAGAGTTCCTCCAACTTCTGATGGAGGCTGCATCTAGCCAACGCAGACCTGAATCCCTTCTAGTTTCAACGGGGCTAAAGCTTGAGAATCCGATCTCTTTACACGATGACCCGACTCTTGTTGATCTCGTTAAGTCCCCTAATAAGGATGGAAAAATTTTGCGTCTCCTGAAAAAAATACGGCGAAGGATAAATCGGTGGATCTGGTTAATACTCATGCTTGCTGTTGCCCTAGCAACAATAGGGATCATATATTTTGCATCTCAAGATAATGACGAGATATCATCACGCACTATTCCTGATCTAGTTGGGATGACAGTTCAGGAGCTTGATGAAACAATTGGAGGCTACTGGGATGTGGAAGAAGCTCTAGACCGCCTCGACGGAACTATCCCAGGAACTATTATTCGAACTGACCCAGAAGCAGGTCAATTGCTCGAAGAGGGAGGAACTATAACTTACTTCGTTTCCCAAGGGCCGGAGTTGCGACCTGTGCCTAGAAATCTCATAGGGATTAAGGTCAACGACGCCGAGTCACTCCTCATAGGAGCTGGACTTACTCTCGGGGAAGTTGTTGAAGAATTAAACGAAGACTTTCCCGTTGGTGTTGTTATTTCCGTCTCTAGCATCGAAGAGCAAATCCCGACAGGTTCACCTGTTGATCTAGTAGTAAGCCTAGGGCCAACGATAAGGATAATCCCCGCGGGTCTTGTTGGAGCAACAGCCGAGGAAGCCCAAACTCAACTCGCTTTGGAAGGGCTCCAATACAAACTAGTTGAACTCTACGATGAAAATGTACCACAAGGTACAGTTATCTCCTTGGACCCTGAATCACTCACACAAGTTCTCCGTGACACGGTTGTAGAACTTCGAGTTTCTCTCGGGCCACCTCCTGAAGAATAATTCCTGACCCAACGCTACAAACTGATCCCCGAGTCATTTCGCTTGTAGAATAAATTTAATGACTGAACCTATCTCAGAAAAAGAAGTTTCCCATGTAGCTCACCTTGCTCGGCTTCGACTGTCTCACGAAGAACTCCAACTATTCACCAAGCAGTTAGGCGCAGTTCTGGAGCACGCGAAAGACGTAGAGGCATTACAACTTGATGGGGTAGAGCCGATGTCTCATCCACTACCAATGGAAAATGTAACCCGAAAAGATGAAGTACATAAAATGCTAGACAGGGATGAGATTCTTGATCAAGCACCTGTCACAGAAGACGGAAGATTTCAAGTGCCTCAGATTCTCGGAGAGCAACCATGAACTCCATAGTTCCTGATTCGTCTTTCACAGCCCGAAGTATCGCTGAGAACGTTCAAAGTGGTGAGTGGTCAGCTGTAGAGGTTTTAGAGGGATACTTGTCTCAGATAACCCAACATGAATCAGAAATCAATGCATTTAACACGGTTCTTGAAGAAGAAGCAAGAGCTACAGCAAGAGAAACGGACAAAGATATCGCCGCAGGGAAAACATTAGGGCCATTAGCAGGTGTTCCTGTAGCCCTGAAGGATAACTTGTGTACCAATGGGATCCGAACAACAGCAGGTTCACGAATTTTAGAAAACTGGAAACCTCCATATGATGCGACGGTAGTCCAAAGACTCTCAGCAGCAGGAGCCACTGTAATTGGGAAAACCAATATGGATGAATTCGCGATGGGTAGTTCAACAGAAAACTCTGCATTCGGACCGACGCGTAATCCACACGACCTTTCCTGTGTGCCGGGAGGGTCAAGTGGAGGAAGCGCAGCAGCCGTTGCCGCAGGGTTCGCTCCAATCTCGATTGGTTCGGACACAGGGGGGTCCATTCGCCAACCCGCATCACTTTGTGGCGTTGTAGGCGTAAAGCCAACATATGGAAGCGTTTCCCGTTTCGGCCTACTTGCCTTCGCTAGTTCGTTAGATCAAATAGGGCCATTCGCAAACACCGTCAGAGATGCGGCAATTGTTCATGAAGTCATAGGAGGACATGACCCCAAAGACTCAACAAGTATTTCTGAACCATTTCCCTCCTTCCTCGATGACCTAGAACGCGGCGTAGAAGGTTTAAAAGTTGGGATTATCAGTGAACTGATGGGCGGTATAGACGGGATAAGTCCCGAAGTGATTCAAAAGACCAGAGAAGCGGCATCAGTACTGTCAGAAAATGGGGCGCTGATTGAAGAAGTCTCTATCCCGGCGTCTTTATATTGTCTATCAGCCTATTACCTCATAGCGCCCGCTGAAGCTTCGAGTAACTTAAGCCGTTATGACGGCGTGCGTTATGGCCTCCGAGTATCAGGAGAAACTCTTGCTGAGATGAATATCAATACACGAACTGAAGGATTTGGCGACGAAGTTAAACGAAGGATTATGCTTGGAACCTATGCCCTTTCAGCAGGATACTTCGACGCTTATTACGGAAAGGCACTAAAGGTCCGTCGGTTACTTGCCGAAAATTTTGATGAAGTGTACTCAAAATATGATGTACTACTTTCTCCAACATCACCATGCACCGCATTCAAACTGGGGGAGAGAACTGCAGACCCTATGACAATGTACGTAAATGATGTCTGCACAATACCTTCAAACCTTGTAGGACACCCAGCGATTTCTGTTCCATTTGGATCCGGTAACGACGGCATGCCGATAGGGGTGCAAGTTCTGGCCCCACCAATGCAAGAAGCACTTATGTACCGTGTGGCCTCAACTCTTGAAAGCGCAGAAAAATGACCAACAACGGTTTAAAAGATGACTGGGAACTGATTGTAGGCCTCGAAGTCCATGTAGAACTTGGAACTAGAACCAAGCTCTTTTGTGGGTGCGTGAACCAATTCGGAGACGAACCAAACACGAATGTATGCCCAGTCTGCCTCGGATTACCCGGTTCTCTTCCTGTTGTGAATGAGAAAGCAGTGACATACGCAATGCAGATTGGAAGAGCTCTTAACTGTTCAGTCAACCGCTCAGTATTCGCTAGAAAGAATTATTTCTACCCCGACATGCCAAAAGATTACCAAATCAGCCAATATGATCAACCAACCAACACGGACGGCTATCTGGAGTTACCCAGTGGAGTGAAGATCGGAATTGAGAGGGCCCATATTGAAGAGGACACAGGCAAAACAGTCCACGTCGGAAGCTCTGGAAGGATCTCGGGATCAGATTATTCACTGGTTGACTATAACCGAGCCGGAGTACCTCTAATTGAAATCGTTAGCAATCCAGAGATTCGGACCATCGAACAAGCAAAAGAATATGTCGAAGAACTCCGCGGAATTCTTCTTGCCTTAAAAGTCTCCGACGCAAAGATGGAGGAAGGCTCAATCCGGGTAGACGCTAATGTCTCTGTCCGGAAGGCAGGTGAAGATGAACTACGAACGAGGTGTGAAATAAAGAACGTCAACTCTCTTCGTTCCCTTGGACGTGCCATAGAGTATGAAGCCAAGCGCCACATCGACCTATATGAGAATGGGGAGAGCCCTTCTCAAGAAACACGCCACTGGGATGAGGGAGATGGCAGAACGCGCCCTGGTCGATCCAAAGAAGACGCTGAGGATTATCGCTACTTTCAAGAACCGGACTTAGTTCCTCTCAACCCAAACTCTCAAATGATTGAGATAATTGACGAAGAACTTCCTAGTTTCCCTTCCGAAAGGAGAAAACAGCTAGCAGCTTTAACAGAGATGGAGATTATCGAGGTGGCTCTGATAGTTGAGCGAGGTCACGATGACTTCGCTTCAGCAACGATTCACGCTGGAGCAACGCCCCAAACAGTTATCAAATACCTAACCAATAACCTTTCCGATGGATTCGGGGAACTCTCTCCAACAGCGTTTGCGGCTCTAATTCAGATGGAAGAACAAGCTGAATTGACGAGCACACAGGCAAAAAAAATACTCGGAAAGCTTGTAGAGCAAGGCGGGACCCCTAAAGAAATAGCGGACCAATCTGGCCTAAAGGCAATTGATACAGATGAGCTAGAAAACCTTGTAGATCAACTTATCGCTAGCCATCCTGAAGAATGGAAACGCTTCTGTGGAGGCGAAAAGAAAGTGCAAGGGTTTTTTGTCGGTGAAATTATGAAATCGACCCGTGGACAAGCAGATGGAAAAGTCATCAACCAAATTCTCAACGAACGAACTACAAACTAGTCAACGAGGCCAGAGGGAACTTCATGCCTACAAATCTGGGGTACGATTCACAACATCAGAAAACACTCAGTGCCTTGTTTTCAGCAGCAACAGCTACTCACGAAATCCGTGACACTTCCTTAGACGATTCATATCTTTGGCCTGAAGAAGAAAAAATACTTAAAAGCGTCTCTCAGAAACGACGATGGGATTTCGTCACCGGCCGAAAATGCGCCCATGTGGCTATGGTAACGCTAGGTGTCGACCCTGCTCCGGTACTTATCGGAGACAAAAATGAACCAGTTTGGCCTGACGGGTTAGTCGGCTCCATAACCCATACAAATAACTATGCGGCTGCAGCTATAGCGCATAAATCCAAGATCCTATCCCTAGGTATCGATGCTGAGCCGAATGAACCATTGCCTCACAAGGTTTTATCAAGGATAAGCGACACTGAAGAATTCAATTGGGTGCAAATTACCAAAGGAAAAGAGATTGCACATCCAGGTAAGCTACTTTTTTCAGCTAAAGAAGCAACATATAAAGCCTGGAATTCTGTCACCAAAGAATGGCTTGGCTTTCGAGATGCACATGTTGCTTTCCATCTTGAGGATCAAACATTTACTGTCTCAATAAAAAAAGCAAGCTCAATAAAAACACTTTCAGGCACGTTTGGAATAGCTCAAGACATCATTCTGACCGCTATTGAGATTCCGGTTTCGTAATAGGACACGACTGTGACTGATTGCCACTTCCTTTTCCAAAGTGCAACAAAAATCTCTATCATTATTCCTGCCTATAACGAGGAAGAAAGAATACTTCCACTCCTTCAAAAACTGGCGACTTTACAAACCCCATCAGAAGCTATTGAGCTCATCATCGTCGATGACGGGAGTAGCGATAGAACAAGCGACCTATGTAGGCAAGAGATAGAGCATCAATTTCCAAGAGGGAAATTAATCACGCTCGAGAAGAACAGCGGAAAGGGTAATGCTCTCAGGACAGGGGTTGCAGCAGCTAGCTCCCCTGTCGTTATGACAATGGATGCAGATATGGCCACTGATCTATCCGCCATGGAACCTGCAATAAAGGGGCTTCAGGAATATCACATTGTCGTAGGATCACGATCTATCGAAGGGTCACAAACTCAAGGAACTAGCACCACACGAAGATTCGTAACCATTGGATTTTCCTTCTTTCTGCGGCTACTGACTAGACATAGGGTCTCGGATACCCAATGCGGATTCAAGGCATACAGAAGCCCAGTTGCCAAAATGCTATTTTCTTCTTCAAGAGTAAAGGGGTTTGCGCAGGACGCAGAAATCCTTGACCTTGCATACCGACACAATTTCTCTATCTTCGAAATCCCTGTTCGTTGGACATCTATTCCTGGATCAAAGGTAAACCTAATCCGAGATTCGCTAAGTTCATTCTTAGAATTCATCTGGTATAGGATGCGCACAAGCAAGACTAAAAAAATTTATGGGGTCAGGATCCTTAATAATGAAAGCAAAGGGGAGATAGGTGAAAGCGAAATCCTCAGTTTTTTCTCTCCAGTAAATATCTATCTTCGGTGTAGATCGACAACGGATATTTTGATGCCAGGACTGGACCGTCCTGCAACCCAAATAATCGCTGACTCTTTTCAACGTAGATACCCAGACTATGAGGTCTGTAACTGTAGTTACACTTTTCGTGACCTCGCATCCGTAGGGAACTAACTCTATTCTGCTTGGATCCAAGCAAAGTTTGAGTTGTAGAGTATTAGCAGGAAAGCTAGGGGACAAGATGCCAAAATCGCCTGAACAAGAAAAAGATTTTCAGGGGGTCATAGGGAAGACGATAAAGGACTCAGAACCATGGTTTGAGATCCCAAATCACCCAGGGGAAGATGCCCCTAACATTGTCATCATACTCTTGGATGACACAGGCTTTTCCCAACTCGGATGCTACGGATCATCGATCGATACAAGCAACATAGACACTCTTGCAGCACACGGACTGCAGTTTACGAATTTTCACGTCACCCCGCTATGTTCGCCTACTAGAGCATCACTACTCACAGGAAGATCTCAACATGCAGTCGGCATGAGAGCCGTATCAAACTTTCGAACCGGATTTCCAAACATGCTCGGGCACATAACAAATCAAGCTGCAACGGTATCGGAAATCTTAAACACATACGGGTACGCGACCTTTTGCGTAGGAAAGTGGCATCTTGCACCAATGGAAGACTGTTCCGCTGCGGGGCCTTTCTCTCAGTGGCCCCTTGGGCGAGGATTCGACCGATTTTATGGCTTTCTTGAAGGAGAAACAGATCAATTCAATCCAAGTCTCACAAAGGATAATCACCATATTGACCCGCCAGCGAAACCAGACGACGGGTATCACCTTTCCGAAGACCTCGTTGACAATTTTCTCGCTATGGTAGGCGATTTAAAGGGAGTCAGACCCGACAGACCCTTCTTCGCTTACGTACCTTTTGGGGCAACACATGCACCCCATCAAGCACCTCAAGAATATTTGGAAAAATACCGAGGTAAATTCGATGAAGGCTGGGACATTACCCGAGACCAATGGCATCGAAACCAGCTAAAACTAGGAATTATTCCTGAAGGGACAAAACTAGCTCCAAGAAATCCCGGTGTAGATGCCTGGGAAGACCTGCCAGATGCACAAAAGAAGCTCGCGGCAAGACTTCAGGAAGCATTCGCTGCCTTTCTTGACCATACCGATGACCAGATCGGAAGAATCATCAACGGTTTACGCGACATTGGACAGTTGGATAACACAATCGTAATTTTGCTTTCAGATAACGGGGCCTCTCAAGAAGGCGGGCCCTTTGGCGTCATGCACGAAATGAAATTTTTCAATGGGATTTTAGAAAAACCTGATGAAGCCGTTGAAAGAATAGATGATATAGGTGGCCCTCATAGTCACACCAATTACCCCTGGGGATGGGCACAAGCCGGAAACACTCCATTTAAATGGTATAAACAAAATACGCATGAGGGCGGAGTGCATGTGCCACTAATAATCCACTGGCCAGAAGGAATAGAAGAATCACAAAATGGCCAGTTACGAAATCAATTCGCCAATGTGTCAGATATCGCACCAACCATTTATGAGCTGCTAGGCATTACTCCACCTGATACATATAAGGGCATTGAACAGCTGCCAGTAACAGGCCACTCCTTTGCGCATCTCTTAAACAACTCTGAAGCAGAATCAAACAATAAAGTCCAATATTTTGAAATGGCGGGAAGCCGAGCAATCATTGCGGAAGGTTGGAAAGCAGTAACCCGACACATACAAGGAACCGACTACGACGAAGAGCCATGGGAGCTATACGACCTTTCCTCAGACTGGTCAGAGTGTAATGACCTAGCAGAATCCAACCAGTCAAAGCTTAAGGAACTGCAGCAGTTATGGTGGGATGAAGCGCACAAACATGGCGTCATGCCTTTAGACGACAGAATGATAGAACTCTTCGGATCTCGGTTTCGTGAGCAATCACCACACTCACCAGATAGAAAATATGTCTATAGGCCCCCTATGTCGCCCATTCCCGCTCAAGCTGCAGCAAGTATCGGTGGAAGAAGTTTTGATATCACAGGAAAAGTAAGTTTCAAATCAGGTGAAAGAGGCGTACTTTTTGCCTATGGAACTGAGAATTCGGGAATATCCTTCTTCGTCCTCAACGACCGGCTAATGATTGACTACAACGCATTTGATGATCATTCAATCATTGAATCAGAAGCAACGATTCCCAACGGTGAAGTAGAACTCAAAGCAGAGTTCCGAAGGCTAGGGAACAATGGAACCATTGAGCTTTTCATCAATCAAGAACCGAATGGGACAATAGAAGTCCCGCTTTACATGAGGATGATTTCCTCAGTAGGCGCAAGTATCGGATTTGACCACGGATCTCCAGTATCGGAACTATACAAGGATTCTTTTCCATACAGTGGAAAATTAGAAGAGCTAGAAATACAACTCGTCGCTCGTGAACCTCGAGACCTTAAAGAGGTTCAGCAACGCGCAGAAAACGCCAAACAATAGGGGGCCAAAATGATCGACGTTACTTTACTAGGGACAGGTTCTCCGATACCTGACCCACACAGGGCTGGGCCTTCAACGCTGGTGCAGGCGGGCGATGAGAACTACTTAGTTGATGCTGGGCGGGGAGTGCTTATGCGTCTTGCCGGTGCAGGATGCGCTCCAACCATGCTCACCGCAGTACTGCTAACTCATCTTCACAGCGACCATATAACAGATTTAAATGATGTGATCACATCCTCTTGGGCTCTCAATATGGATGATCCTAAGCCTCTGAGAATTGTAGGTCCTGAGGGGACAAAGGAAACCGTAGCCAGAATCCTGCACTTTCTGGATCTTGATATCGGGTACAGACTCGCTCACCATGATGATCTTAATGAACCTCCTCAGGTAGAAGTCACAGAAATCACCAAAGGATCATTGGACTTATCGACTGCGGTGAGTATTTCTACCGCCCCCACGGATCATCGACCGGTTGACCCAACAATCGCCTTCCGGTTTGACTACCAAGAAAGTTCTGTTGTCGTCGCAGGAGACACGATCCCATGTACTGACCTAGATCAACTTTGCAACGGCGCGAAAGCGCTAGTTCATACAGCGATAAGAAAAGACATTATTGAAACACTTCCGCTGCAAAGAGCTA
Organism: Actinomycetota bacterium; assembly: GCA_902565595.1. Classification (GTDB taxonomy): domain Bacteria; phylum Actinomycetota; class Acidimicrobiia; order Acidimicrobiales; family UBA8592; genus UBA8592. The sequence goes on along the minus strand of CACFFD010000004.1, from coordinate 42,018 downwards.
AAGATATTTTGAACTATCACTCATCTGTAGAAGAAGCAGCGGAAACTGCTCAAAGAGCAGGAATGGAAACGTTAATTCTGACTCACTACGTGCCAGGAATCCCCCCAGCAGAAAATGAGTTCCATGAGTTAGTAGTGCAGCAGTGGCGTGACAGAGCTGCTGAATACTTCTCCGGAAAAGTTGAGATCGGCGATGATTTGCTAAAAATTTCTCTTTAATAGTCAGATAACGAAAGGACAACAATGGATACTATTCGAACTCCAGATACCCAGTTTGTGAATGTAGTTGATTACGGATTTAAACCGAACTATCAGGAAATAAATGACCAAGATGGCGGGACTCTTCGAGTGCACTACCTTGATGAAGGGCCGGCAGGCGCTAACCCCGTTCTCCTGCTTCATGGCGAACCATCATGGAGTTACCTATACCGGCACATGATTCCTGTCCTCGTCGAAGAGGGCCATCGAGTTATCGTGCCGGACTTAGTTGGTTTCGGCAAAAGCGACAAGCCACTTGAACAAACTGATTACTCTTACGCAAGGCATGTTGAATGGATGAGGGAGCTAATCTTCGACCATTTAGACCTGAGCTCCATTACATTCTTTGGGCAGGACTGGGGTGGTCTAATCGGATTACGCCTGATAGCACAAAAACCAGACCGGTACGACCGTGTCGTTATCGGCAACACTGGACTTCCAACAGGTAAGGGAGAAGCGACTGAGGCCTTCCTTGCCTGGCAGAAATTTTCACAAACAGCTCCGGAATTCCCAATAGGAAAGCTCATCAATAGCGCCTGCATCAGGGACCTCACAGAAGATGAAATCCAAGCATATGACGCACCATTTCCCACAGATGAATACAAAGCAGGAGCAAGAATATTCCCGTCGTTGGTTCCAACAAGTATCGACGACCCTGCTAGTCAAGACAATATTGCTGCTTGGGAAGTACTCAGTGAATATGAAAAGCCATTTCTTCTTGCATTCAGTGATAGCGACCCAGTCACCAAAGGCGGAGACGCCCCATTTTACGCAAAAGTACCTGGGACCCAAGGACGGAACCATGTCACTATAGAAAATGCTGGGCATTTCCTCCAGGAAGATAAAAGCAAGGAACTTGCAACGATAATGAATGACTTTATAGCCAGCACATCACCAGAAAAAGGAGAAAGGTAATGGCAGGGCCTAAATACGGTCAAATAGATCACGAGTATGGTTTGCGACTTGCTACCACACAACCTGATGAGGATGGGCCAATTTGGATGGTTAATCTCATGAAATATCATGACGTTGCACAATATGCAGACAGTTCTTCACTGGAAATATCGGGCCGTGAAGCGGATAATCTCTATACACCAATCGAACCTCTTGCAGCCATCGGAGCAGAAATCGTCTACGTTGGCGATGTTGAAATAAAACTCTTGGGAGACGAGCGAGACTGGGACAGAATTGCAGTAGTCAAGTATCCAACGCGACGGTCGTTCATCGATATGCAACAGCGCGAAGACTTCAAAGAAAAGCATGTGCATAAGGAAGCAGGTATGCAAGAAACAATAGTTATGGGGTGCTTACCTGTAGATCTTCCAGCTACAGATATATCGGAAACAGATTGGGAAGACGTCCCATACCCGCCATCCGAAAAAGATGGCCCGATTGCTGTATTGCATGTCCTCAAGTTTGGGTTAGGCGCCAAAATGGACGAAACCCCCCAAGATATGGAGAAATACCAAGAAACAGCTGCGGAGGTAGCTCTTAAAAACGGTTTACGAATCTCTGGATGGTTTGGCGTAGAAGGAACCATAGTTGGTGATGGAAGGAAATGGGATCAAGTCCGTTTCAATACGTTCCCGAGCAAAGCAGCTTTCATGGAAGTTGTAAATGACCCCAACAGACTCGAAGCGCAAAAAAAGCACCGAGAAAAAGCTATCGCAGATTCGTACACACTGATTGTGCGAACATCATTGGATAACATAGCCGCTTCCACTAGCCCTCCCAGCTAGCCGGTCACCGTATGAACATTCTGAAGAATGGCTTCAGTAATCTCCTCGGGACTCTCCCATATAAACATATGGCCGACCTGTGTAACCGTGATCATCTCAGCGGAAGGAATTAAATCAGCTATTCTTTGATTTTCACTATGGGTAGTTAAAAGATCGTTCGCACCACAGATAACAGTCGTCGGTGAGTCGATAAGAGGAAGTAAGCCTCGAATATCGTACTGAAGCAAACCGAGTGAAGCATCAATACGGTGTGGGGTGGGGCAACGCTGTCCAAGTTCGAGGGCGTCATTGACCATTTCTCGAGAAGGAGTCCTCCCGAATAAGGCAAATCTTGCTAGCGCAGGGCCGTGAACTGGATGATCTATCAATCTCTGGTACCAGACTTGGTTCGATAAGCCGAGGAAGAACTGTCGGATTTTTCCGCTTGTATCTGCAAGAGTTGAAAGCAGTGTTAAGGAGGCTACTCTTTTCCCAGCCGATGAAGGTCCCATCGTAAGCAGCGACATAGCAGCAATTCCTCCCATCGAATGTCCAACTAGGTGCACGTCATGGAGATCCAATGCGTGCAGAACCTCACCTAGGTCAAGTCCTTGGCGTTCCGGTCCAAATCCGGCAGAACCTACAGTTGACCCCCCGTGTCCACGTTGATTTACTCCAACAACACAGCAGCCTTCGTCAATCAAACTTTGAGCTATAGGTCCAAAGCAATGGTGATCGGCAGATAATCCGTGGATGAGAACTATTACTGGTCCAGTGAGCGTGCCAGTGATTTCCACAACCAATTCAGCTCCATCATCTGTACGTACAGTGGTTGCATGTCCTTTGGGCCAGCGAGGTGTTTCCCAATTGGGAGGCTTTTGCACAGTATCGATCTTTCTCAACGTCAAACGTTCCAAGATCATTACAGCCAAAGCTGAAAGAGCAGGGGCAATAACAAAAACCTTAAACAAAGTTTTCAGGCGCATTGGCGTAGCTTACATCGCAAATTTCAGAGTGGCCTTAGCGACAACGATATTTGGCGGTGACTCTTCGGATTCAGGGAAAAACGAACCTGTTCAACCGTCGGTAACGCAACCGTTGGATGCGTCTTCGACGAGGCGGATGTACTTCCACAGCGTGCCTGATGTGGCCTTGAATGGTGGCGCCTCCCATTGTTCCGCACGGGCAGAGAGCTCGTTGTCACTGATCTCCAATGTTATCTCATGGCTTTCGTCGTCGATCGTTATGACATCCCCGTCACGGACCAGTGCGATTGGGCCGCCTTCCTGTGCCTCGGGAACAACATGTCCTACAATAAAACCGTGGCTTCCACCTGAGAAGCGTCCGTCAGTGATCAAGGCCACATCGTCGATGAAGCCTGCTCCTGCAAGCGCACTAGTGGGTGTCAGCATCTCAGGCATTCCTGGTCCACCCTTGGGGCCTTCATAACGAATCACAATTACATCGCCTGACTGGATCCGACCTTCTTCGAGTCCCGCAATCATGTCTTCTTCAGAGTCAAACACGCGCGCTGGCCCTGTAAAAAGTAGGCCTTGTTTCCCAGTGATCTTTCCTACCGAGCCTCCAGGCGCAAGGTTTCCATGCAGGATTGAAATATGGCCTCTCGACTTCACTGCGTCCTCGAGCGAAGCAAGAACGTCTTGATCCTTTAGGAGGTGTGGAACCTCGGACAGGTTTTCGCCCAACGTTTTGCCGGTAACCGTCATCTGGTCGCCGTCGAGCATGCCCTCGTCGAGCAGGTAACGCATCACACCAGGAACACCACCAACATCATGGAGGTCTTCCATCACATACCGTCCTGACGGTTTCAGATCAGCGAGCAGCGGTACTCGCGAACTCGTTGCGAGCCAATCGTCAAGGTTCAACTCGAGCTCGAATGCACGGGCCATCGCGATCATATGCAATACAGCGTTAGTTGACCCGCCAAGTGCCATAGTCACAACCATTGCATTCTCGAGTGACTCGCGAGTGACAATCCGTCGTGGCGTCAATCCTTCCGACAGTAGCATTTCCATCATTGCGCCAGCAGTAACGCACTCTTGGATTTTTGCCGGATCCTCAGCTGGGGTGCATGACGAATACGGCAGGCTCAGGCCCATTGCTTCTATGGCTGTCGCCATCGTATTTGCGGTGTACATCCCCCCGCAAGCTCCAGCTCCTGGAATAGCGCACGACACAATCGTCTGGCGTTCTTCTTCTGTAATCGCCCCTGCTAGAAATTGGCCATAACTCTGAAAGGCCGATACAACGTCAAGTTTCTCTTCGACACCCCCAATGGTGCCACAGCCTGCTCGGATTGTGCCGCCATAGACCATGATTGCTGGACGATCTAGGCGACCCATCGCAATGATGCAGCCCGGCATGTTTTTATCACACCCAGGCAAGGTGACAAGGCCGTCGTACCACTGGGCTGCCATAACCGTTTCGATTGAATCGGCGATCAAATCTCGGCTTTGCAGTGAATATGACATACCATCAGTTCCCATAGACATACCATCGGAGACACCAATTGTGTTGAATCGCATCCCGACGAGACCTGAGTCAACTACCCCTTGCTTCACGTGAACGCCAAGGCCGTCAAGATGCATATTGCAAGGGTTTCCTTCGTACCAGCATGCTGCGATGCCGATCTGAGGTTTATCCAGATCTGACTGACTCAAACCGGTGGCTAAGAGCATCGCTTGAGAGGCTCCCTGGCTCTTGGGCTGAGTAATCCGTGACGAGTGGATATTCATCTGGACAGGTTGTTCATTCATAGATTTTAAACCTCAGCTTCTTTTCAGTTTTCGTCCGAATTGGATCGCAAGTAATTTGCTATCTACTTTAGCTAACCCAACTGACAATAATGAGCGACCATGTTACGTACAAATGTTCAGACATTATTTCTTCATATGGGTTCAGGCCTGCCATGCTCCGCTTTTAGCGCTGAAATCCTGTGCGGCTTTTGTCATCCACTCGAAGTTTTTTCTCCGGGCTGAGGACGAAGATACTTCGGCGATCGATTTAGGTACATCTAAACGAATGCTTTCATCAACATTCTCTCCACTTCTTGGTGCAACGGCTAACGTCGGAAGGCTCGAAAGAGACTGGAGCATATGCGCTTCACTATCGTAGAACTGTACATCGTTGATTTGTGCCCACTTATCAGCACCCATCACTACTACGTCATATCCCTGAGCAATGTCAGCAATGAGCTGCAATGAAGTACGAAGAACATTCACCTCAGGAACATCTGCAAAAGAAGAAGTAATCACTTGCAGTCTTTCTTCTAGCGAAGGCTTCTCAATCATAGGTTTGGCCAAAGCAACTTCAGAGACAACTAAATCAATGCGATCGAGCTCATGAAGCTGTATTGCTGCTTTAACTATTGCCACATGCCCGACAGTAGGAGGATTAAATGAACCTGGATAAACACCTCTTTTCATGAACGAACCTCTCCATATCGAGCTTGGGAATCCTCAAAACGACGAAATCCTATTATTACCAGCGTCAGGCCAATGATCAGAGCTCCCGTCATTGCGTATGAAACAGGATTAATTCCTTTCCATTCATAGAGCAGTGCGCCACTGATAGCTCCAAAGAATCTTCCCATAGACCAACCAGCGTAGACATACCCCATCATCTTCCCTCGAGCCTTACCATCCAATTCAGTACAAATAGAAAGCATTGACACAATCACACACTCAGTGCACACAAACCAAGCCGCAATTATAAAAAGGGCTACCCCAAACGTAGAGTTCCCCAAAGGCAGGAGAAGAGAGAGAGGGAGAGATAAAAGTAATGCTGATTTCGCTACAGATGTTTTCCCGATCCGATCTCCATAAAGGGCGACGCCCCCAGAGCCTACAAGTTCAGCGACGCCAATAATTAAAGCAACCAAACCTAGGCTTGAAGTGGACACTCCATGTTGGTCTTCAAGGAACGTAGCGAAAGTAACAAGCATCATCATGTGCCCAGTCCCAAGGGCGATCATAGCAATAAGGATAAATCGTGTGGACGTCGACCACTCTTGTGACTCTGAAGCAATTTCTTTACTTGAATTTGCTGGTGGAAGATACACCCAGAGTGCTGAACTGGTAATTAAGCAAAGTAATGAAACGGCAATGAAGGGAGTACGCCAAGTTCCCAAACGTATTAGCAAAGCAGCTAGCGGCATGCCAACAATAAAGGAAAAGGCCCATGTTGTTTCTACTATTCCAATAGCCCTAGATCTACCGCTGAAAGGAACCGATGCTCCAGTCCAAGTGCTAGAGCCGACATCAAAAGAAACTTTCGAGATCGAGATAGCGATCAAGGCGAACGTGAAAACAACTAAACCGTTACTAGTACCTTGAAGGCAAGCAGCCATTCCTAAACCACATAGGGCAGCAACCATAACTCTTTTGGTTCCTTGTCGGTCAGTCAATTTTCCCAATGCAGGGCCACTAATTTCGACTAGATCCCTGAGGGCAAGAGTGGTTCCTAGTGTGGCTGTAGAGACCCCAATACCTCTGGCAATGGTTGGAAGAAAGGGGAATACCATTCTGTAAGCCACATTTGATACGAACCTAGCGAAAACGACAAAAGCGAACCCTTTGGGTAATTTTTGGCTATTGCCTTCGGTGGGGGTATCTGGATCTGACGTAGAAGTCATATAACGAGCGTATGCGAAAGGTCTAAGTCTCCCACGAATACCGGAAATTTCTAGAAAGTCTCTGATTTCCTAAATTTCCTGCCTCTACTTGATTCAGACTGGATAGCGTTAAAGGGTCAAAGTATCACAGTGATAGGTGAGAGCAATGCAAACTAATGGTGGGAAAGCCCTTATGAAGAGCCTCGAAGCTGAGGGTGTAGAGATACTTTTTGGCCTTCCTGGGGGAGCAATCCTCCCAGCATATGATCCACTCATTGATTCCAGCATGCGTCATATCCTTGTCCGTCATGAACAGGGGGCGGGGCATATGGCTGAAGGGTATGCCCATGCAACTGGTAAACCCGGAGTTGCTATGGTTACGAGCGGTCCGGCAGCGACAAACATGGTCACCCCGTTAGCTGATGCCATGCTCGATTCGGTGCCTCTTGTCTGCATTACCGGCCAAGTAGCTAGCGGAGCCATAGGATCAGATGCTTTTCAAGAATGCGATACGACAGGCATAACGATGGCTGTAACAAAGCATAATTTTCTAGTTAGTGAAGCATCAGAAATTCCGCAGGTCATTCACGATGCATTTCATATCGCCACAACAGGTCGACCAGGTCCAGTTCTCGTAGATATCCCGAAAGATCTTGTCGATCCAAATAACCCGGCTTCCCAATTCGAAGATTATGAACCAAGCGGACATAACCTTCCTGGGTATAACCCCATAATTGATCCAGATCCTGAAAGAATTCGAGAAGCCGCAGAACTTATTCTCCAATCAGAGAGGCCGATCATTTATAGCGGGGGAGGGATACTTAAAGCCCGAGCTGCCTCTCAATTAAGAGAGCTCGCTGAGATGTTAGACATACATGTTGTCACTACGCTCATGAACAGAGGCGGATTTCCAGATGATCATCCTCTTGCCCTCGGTATGCCAGGAATGCATGGGAACTACACTGCGGTTACTGCATTACAAGAAGCTGACCTGCTCATCACATTAGGAGCCAGATTTGATGACCGTGTGACAGGTCGACTTGATGGTTTCGCTCCTGATGCAAAAATTATCCACGCTGATATCGATCCAGCAGAATTCAACAAAGTACGCTTTGCCGACGTGGCGATACAAGGTGATGTCGGGAAGACAATCAATGAATTGTTGAACGCACTCAATCAACTTCATGAGACAAGACAGCATCCAGACCGTAGTGAATGGAAATCTACAGTTAGCGGATGGAAAGAACGATTTCCACTTGTATATGACGAGTGGGAACTGGGAGAAGGTCTCAAACCACAATATGTCATCGAACAGCTGCGAGATTTAACCCCTGATGACACAATTGTTGCATCTGGAGTGGGGCAGCATCAAATGTGGGCAAGCCAGTTCTGGCACTTCAACCATCCCTACACATGGATCAACTCCGGTGGATTAGGAACGATGGGCTTTGCTGTTCCAGCCGCGATCGGTGCCAAAGCAGGCGTTCCTGACCGAATGGTCTGGGCTATAGATGGAGATGGTTGCTTTCAAATGACAAATCAAGAACTGGTAACGGCCCGGATAGAGAATCTTCCAGTAAAAATTGCCATCCTTAATAATGGATATCTTGGCATGGTCCGGCAATGGCAAGAACTCTTCTATGACGAAAGATACAGTGAGGTGCATCTCCAACCCGATCTACCGGATTACAAGATGCTTGCGGAATCAATGGGGTGTGTGGGAATACGGGTTGAATCTCCAGAAGAAGTCCAGCCTGCCATAGAAGAAGCAAATGAAGTCGATGACCGCCCCGTAGTTATTGATTTTCGAACTGAAGCCTCCGAGAATGTGTATCCGATGGTCCCAGCCGGAAAATCAAATAGCGATGTTATCGTCCACCCATCTCAGGAAACACCGTGACCTCTTCAACGCCCTCACATACGCTTGTTGTTCGAGTTGAGAACAAGCCAGGAGTCCTCGCTCGCGTAGCGGGACTATTCGCTCGAAGAGGATTCAACATTGTTTCTCTAGCCGTGGCCCCAACTGAAAACGTCCTCTTCAGTAGGCTAACAATCGTAGTCGATGCAGAATCAGCGCCCATTGAACAGGTAGTCAAACAGCTCGATAAGTTGATAAACGTTGTCGAAATTCAAGAATTAGCTCCAACGGAATCAGTTACCCGTGAACTCATTCTCGCAACAGTTCAAGTGAACGATGGACAAGAAGATCGAATTATGAAAAATATAGAGAACTTCGAAGCGAACATCTTAAATGTGGGCCCTCAGAGAATCATGGTGTCACTCTCTGGAGACGTAGATCAAGTAGATAAATTTGAAGCGTCTCTTGAAGAATTTGGAATTATGGAAATTCAACGAACAGGAACCATTGCGCTTCCAAGCATAAGCAACAGTTAAACATGAAGTAGGCCCACGCATATGGGACTATCAGAGAAAAATACAGATAACGTTAAATCAGGATTAAGGAGAAATTCATGGCAAATATCTACTATGAAGCAGACGCTGATAGGTCATATATCGATGGGAAAAAAGTTGCAGTACTCGGCTATGGATCCCAAGGGCATGCTCACGCCCTAAACCTAAAAGAATCCGGTGTGGAAGTTTGTGTTGGGCTCCGACCAGAATCTTCCTCCGTCGCTAAAGCAGAAGAAGCAGGATTAACAGTCATGAACATAGCGGAAGCTTCAGCATGGGCAAACGCCGTTATGATTCTTCTACCAGACACCGAACAGGCTGATATTTATGACGCACATATAGGCCCAAATTTGGACTCTGGAGACATTGTCATGTTCTCTCATGGGTTTAACATTCGCTTTGACCTCATTCAACCTCCTAGCGATGTCGACGTGGTCATGGTCGCCCCCAAAGGCCCAGGACACCTTGTGCGTAGGACTTATGTTGAAGGCGGAGGAGTGCCGTGTCTCATAGCAGTAGAAAATGATGCATCCGGATCAGCGAAGGGATTCGCCTTGGCATACGCTGATGCAATCGGAGGAGCGCGAGCTGGAGTTATAGAAACAACTTTCACTGAAGAATGCGAAACAGACCTATTCGGTGAGCAAGTTGTCCTCTGCGGAGGGATAACAGAATTAGTCCGAAGTGGATTCGATACGCTTGTATCAGCTGGCTATCAGCCTGAAATAGCCTATTTCGAATGCCTACATGAACTAAAGCTTATTGTCGATTTAATGTACGAAGAAGGAATAGCCGGAATGCGCTATAGCGTTTCAGACACAGCTGAGTACGGAGATCTTACCAGAGGTCCTCGTGTGATAGATGACCATGTCCGAGCGACTATGCAAACCATTCTTAACGAAATTCAAAGTGGAAAATTCGCCGACGAATGGGTAGCAGAATCTCGTGGAGGGCGCGAAAACTTCTTAAGGTTGGAAGCAGCAGGACATGAACTCCCAATAGAAAAAATCGGCAAAGAACTCCGCTCCATGATGCCTTGGATCTCTTCGGGAAAGCAAAGCGTGAAAGATTCCAGCGGCGGGCAAGGCTAAAGGCCAAGAAATAATTTCGCTCTCGGGTTGTGATCTTTGCTCATTTCTGATTGAATCAAAGGAACATTAAGAGTGGTTCATAAGAATGGACCCGGCAACCTAGGACGGACACCCAAGGTGCTTTCCCGTTAATTCGGGGATGTGGTGCTAAAGCGCAAGTAATTGTCCCTGACAAATTCTAAGCGGAAGCGTCAAAGCGAAAGGGTCTCCTCCAAACAGGAGGGAAATCATGAGTGAATGGCAGTTCGAAACACAGCAGATTCATGCTGGACAAGAACCGGATGCAGCGACTAATGCGAGAGCTGTTCCGATATACCAAACAACATCATTTACATTTAACAGCGCTGAACATGCAGCAAATTTATTTGCGCTTGCAGAAATGGGGAATATCTACACCCGGATCATGAATCCAACACAGGGCGTATTCGAAGCGCGCGTAGCTGCATTGGAAGGTGCTACAGAAACAGCCGTCGGAATACCGGGAGCTCTAGCTCTGGCATCCGGACAAGCTGCTGAAACACTTGGAATTTTGACAATTCTAGAGTCAGGGGATCATCTTGTTTCCGGCGCATCGCTGTATGGAGGAACCTACAATTTATTCCATTACACCTTGCCCAAACTTGGGATTGACGTGACGTTTGTTGAAGATCCAGATGATTTAGATGCCTGGCAAGCTGCTGTTCAAGATAACACCAAGCTCTTTTATGGAGAAATGAACCCTAACCCTAAAAATAACTGGCTTGATGTCAGCGGGGTCAGCGAAGTCGCCCATAAAAATGGTGTGCCACTGATGGTTGACAATACGGCGGCGACACCCTACCTTGTCCGACCATTTGAGCATGGTGCAGATATCGTCGTTCATTCTGCTACCAAATATATTGGCGGACACGGGAATTCAATAGGTGGTCTGCTTGTTGACGGAGGAAGTTTTGATTGGGGGGAAAGTGGAAAATTCCCCAACATGACTGAACCCGATCCAAGTTATGGAGGGTTAGCTTACTGGCCGGCGCTTGGGCATGGAAGCTACATTATTAAAGCACGTGTCCAGATGCTTCGAGATATAGGCGCATCAACAACACCGTTTAACTCCTTCCTCTTCCTTCAAGGTTTAGAGACTCTTAGTCTTCGTATGGAACGCCATTGCAGCAACGCTCTGGCTGTCGCTCAATACCTTGATGGGCATGATCAAGTTGAATCGGTCGCCTACGCCGGATTAGAAAGCAGCCAGTGGCATTCACGGGCAACTGAACTTACCGGTGGAAAAGGTTATGGCGCTATTCCTGCTTTCAATATCAAGGGTGGTGTGGAAGCCGGAAGGAAGTTCGTTGAAGGACTAGAGCTACACAGCCATGTTGCCAATATTGGAGATGTGCGAAGCTTGGTTATTCATCCAGCTTCTACCACACATAGTCAATTGACTGAAGAAGAGCAGGCTGATACGGGTGTATATCCGGGGCTTGTTCGTCTATCGGTAGGTATTGAACATATTGATGACATCATTGCCGATTTGGAGAAAGGTTTTGCCGCTGCGAAATAATTGACCTTTAAAGATCTGCTGGGGTAGCGAAATGCTGCCCCAGCACCAATCGTGATTTGCCTGCTTGCCGCGATTCTAAATAAGGAGCTAAAACGGGGATGAGGTCCCTCCTAGGGCTTATTAGACCAAAAAATATGAACTAGGAGGTTCAAATGAAAACATTCTTTGTGAATGCACGGTATCTAATCGTTCCAGTGATGTCAGTTCTAACTATCGCTGGAATTCTATTAGGAGGTGTGTACGCATGGACAGGCGTAATTCTTTTCGGCCTGAACACTGTAGCTGACACGCTTACGAGAAATATCCACCATCGAGCTGAATTTGCATCAGATGGGACGTCATATGGACGTAAAAGATTCCAATACGCGGTTATGTATTTTATGCTGCCTGTCTTTATTACTTTTCAAATCGCCTTGGCATGGCAGATACATCAATATGTGGACAATGCAAGTGGTGCGATTTCTTTAACAAGTCTTGTTGGTGCAACGCTTTCGGCGGCTTTGTGGGCAGGTCTTGGAATTATTTATGGGCATGAACTCTCCCACAATAAGAAAGAGGGGTTCTTTGTCTCACGTTTGATCATGGCTCTAAGCGGTGCATCCCATTTCACCTACGCCCATGTTTACAACCATCACCTTGACCTTGGCCATGAAGATGACCCAGCTACTGCACCCAGAGGTCGGAATGTATACGCTCATGCCTGGCACTCCCACATGGGCCAATCGAACTACTCATATGATATGGAAGCACAGAAAGCTCAAATGCAAAGGAAGCCCCTGCTTAATCTTGATAACAGATGGATCATTGGATACCTTTACAGCCTTCCATCTCTCATATTATTTGTATGGGTTGGAGGACTCTATGGAGTTGCTGCCATTTTGATTGTTTGGGGGTTGTCAAACTTTTTACTAGAGGCTCTGAACTTCATGGGCCATTATGGGCTTATACGCGAGCACGGAAAACCCGTGGAACATAGGCATTCATGGGATAATGACAATATATTCACAAGCTGGTTTTTCATAGAAATAGGTCGTCAGTGCGACCATCATGTTCGTGGAGAGACCTACTTTTGGGAACTAGACGATGTCCAAGGACCAAACTATGGGATTGGCTATTTTGAACTCTTCGTATACGCCTTGATTCCGCCGCTATTCAGAAAGTTTGTTCAGCAACATCTTGATAATTGGGATAAGAACTATGCAACAAATGCGGAGCGAGAAATAGCCGCGAAATTCTCTAAGGGCGGAGATTTAAGTCTCCAACTTTCAGATTAGATCTTTCTCAAAAGCTGAAAGCAAAAGCACATGTTGAATGTATTTAAGAAAGCATCTTCTACCAGCGTTGCGAGAATTGACCCTATGGAAATCGAAATCACGATTGAAAGGGGAGACCGGTTATTGTCTTCTGCCCTAGATCAGGGAGTGAAATGGCCGCATAGATGCAAAGTTGGAAGCTGCGGAACATGCAAAGTCATTCTTGTATCAGGAGATATAAAGCCTCAACTTAATTTTGGCTATGTCCTGACACCAGAAGAAATCAATGAAGGATATATTTTGGCATGCCAAAGCACACTCAAGTCAGATATCCACGTACTTATTAAACCTAGATCGAGAAAGGGAAAGGAAAGGCAATGAAAACATTACAAGGAATTTTAGGGATGGCAATTTGGACTGCTGTTGTTGCAGTGGTTTTATATTTCTGTAAGGCGCACGATAACTATGATCAATTCGGATGGGCCGTATTAATCGGCTTTGTTCTGTTGGTGACACATGTTGTTAATATGGTTATCTACTTCAAAGTTGCAGGGAAACAGCCGTACAAATGGTTTAAATAGGAAGGCTGCTCAAAGCTTGAGAGCCTTTCTCCCAAAGGGCTAGTCAAATCACGTTTGCTTATCGTTAGTAGTATTTTGGAACGTATCCCAGAAAACTACTGAAATAACATACCCAACACAGATTAGCGAAGTTAATCCGATCGTATCCGCTGATCCAAGGCCAAGCCCGGTATCGCTGGCAAGAAGGCCCATCAGTAAGCTACCAATTGGAACCAGTCCCGCCCATGCGATATTGAACAGTGACATTACACGACCTCGAAAATTTTCGGCAACGACTTCTTGGACAACTACTTGAAGAGTTGTAAAAGAAGCAATATAGAAAAACCCTACAAGGATTTGGATAAGAACAGCGACAGTAAAATCGGTCACTCTAGAAAACCCTGCCAATAATAGGCAGTAGGGGATTGCAAGAATAGCACCTCTTCGAAGAGTTGCCTGCTGAGTGAAACTCCCAGCTGCTAGAGCTCCAATAAGTGCGCCAAATCCAGTGGATGCCCCTAGCCAAGCAAAGTCACTTGCGGGCCTACCAAGTGCATCACTGGTGAAGGCAGGTGACAGGACCACATGCGATACGCCAAAAATTGACATCACTCCGACGAGGATTAGAGCATTACCAGCTGGGTTCTTATCACGTGCATGGAGAACGCCATCTACGAGGCGCTGAAATATTGGGATACTATCTTCGTCTGGCTGATAAGGAAATAAAGTAATTCCAGCTGCAGCAACAAGTGCTAAACCTGCGCAGATTCCATACAAAGACCAAGATATTTCAAAGAGGTTATTACTGACCAAAGGTGCAGCAAGCGCAGGACCAAGGACCCTGCTTGCATTCGAAGCCATAGCTTGAAGAGAAATAGCGCTCGGAAGATACTCGCTTTGAACAGTGTTTGCAGTTACTGCCTGTACTACTGGGGCAAGGAGAGCCATAATAAGCCCCACGATGAAAGATGTTACTAATAAAATCAAAGGTGAAATAGCGTTGCTTATAACTAAGATTACCTGAAGTGCTGAAACAGTCATAAGTGCCGCATATGTAGCTAGTAAAAGTTTCTTTCTGTCGAGTCTGTCCGCTAGGAGCCCTCCAAATGGCCCTAAGAACAGAACCGGAGTAAACGTCACCACGAAAAGCATTGAAACCCATAACTCATCATCGGTGAGGTCTGCCATTAATGCCTGATATGAGATGTGAGAAAACCAGAATCCGAGCTGTGAAGCTATAGAACCGATGTAAAATCGCCGGAATTGTTTTTGGTTGAGGGCTAGAAAAGCTTTTGGAAGCGGAAACGCATCAGGACTTGGCACTTATTCACCATAGTTAAATCTCAGGTCATATCAATGGTTGCTTGAAAGATCCCTGCCACGCCCTCTATAAGAGCATAAAGTAATAAGAAATCTAAACCTGCATAACTATTGGGGAAGTCCGCATTAGTCTTGATGTATGGCAAATACTGCTCGCTCTATATACTTTGCTATTTTTATTGTTGCATTCCTTCTCATTGGTGGTTGCTCAGACCCTATATTCCCATCAGTTTCTCCACCGCCAACAGTTACACCAGTAGTTCCAACTCCCACGCCTGCTGATACGACTTCTCCGGAGCCAGTAGAGGAAGTAATAACCGAGCCGGGGTTGACAAGTGATGTTATACGAATCGCTGTTATTGCCGACGGAGAAAACCTCTCAATCAATGATGGTGAATCAGAAAGTATTTGGCAGGCAGTCGAAGCATGGGCCAATGCCGTCAATCAAACCACAAAACTAGCAGGTAGGACTGTAGTAGTTGAGAGAGTCGATTCAGCTGTGTCCAGACACGCTGAAGCGATTGAACAAGTATGCACTGGTGATTACTTTGCTCTTGTTGGATCAGCATCAATTAATGATTCTGAAGGCTTATCTCTTCTTCTCTCTTCTGAATGCGGAATACCAGATTTCCCAGCGTTTATCTACTCTGAACAACGCCTTAATTCAGAATTAACTTTCGTATCTAATCCTGCGTATTCTCAGGAAAAAAATGCTGGCTGGGCAGCATACTTTTCTCGTGTCAGCCCAAATGCAGTGGAGCGCGCAGCGACATTGTTCCCAGAGCTCTCACCTTTAGTTCTAGGAGGAAATCAGACCATTGAAGCTGCGACAGCTATGGGCTACAGGTTCATTTATAGTCCAATATATAGTTTCGAAACAGACTTTTTAATTGAGGCTGAGTCACTTGTTGAGTCGGATGCTCGATCGTTAACTTGGCGAAACAGTGGAAATCAACTTCTCTTATTTTTAGAATCGGTTAGCGAAATTGATCCAGATTTTCGTTTTGACTTTATTGATTGCGGACAAAACTGTTACAGCCCAAAGTGGGTTACCTCTGCCGGGGAGTTTGGTGAAGGAGTATCAGTTTGGCTGCCGCATCTCCCCATTGAAGAAGCTGAACTTAGCGACGAGCTTCTTCGATATTTGTTCTACCTATTGTCAACCCATGGCTCCGAGGGAGTAACTTCAGCTGCTGGAGTAGCTGCTTGGAGTGCTGGGCTTCTCTTTGAAGAAGCTGTAGCACGCGCTGTGGGTTTAGACTCCGCAGCTTACGATCCAGAGAATTTGACCAGAGAGTCAGTTATCGAAGCAGCAAAGACAATAAATTTTTGGGACTCTAATGGCCTACACGGAGTCTCAAACCCTTCAGAAGGAATTCCATCCCCTTGCTTTATGGTAGTTACTCTTTCAGATGGAGTGTGGAAGCGTTCTTATCCCAGCCGCCCTGGCGAACTTGATTGTGAAGAAAGTAATCTTGTTACTCTTGCAGCTTTGCAAGGGCTAACCCCAGAGGAACCGTCTAGAGAAAATCCAGAATAGAGGTTTTTGAAGTTCAGGAGTCTACGAAAATGGGGGAGCATCGAATTTAGGTATGCCAGTTTCCAGATCTCCGAATAGAAGTTCCCTATGATCGTCGATATTAGTTAACGTCCATCTCTCTGCGTCTAGTTTCACACTATTCTGGTGCGACCAGTTGCGCATCCACCAAATACCGCTCCCCCCAACAATAAATGCTTGACCATTGACTTCTTGAGCTTCATCCGTGCATAGCCAAACAACGAAAGGGGACACATTAGCAGGATCATAGACGTCAAACTCTTCTGGATTATCTGGAGCAGCCATCGACTGGATATAGTCTGTTAATCCTGTTCGTGCTCTAGGGGCTACTACATTCGTGGTCACCCCATATTTGGATAGTTCTCTTCCTAAAGTAATAGACAGAGTTAGTATCCCCCCTTTCGCCGAAGCATAATTCGATTGAGCCGGCCCACCAAATAAGCCCGATTCGCTACTTGTATGAATGATCCTTCTAGGCGTTTCGCTTCCGGACTTTGCTGCATCTCTCCAATACACTGCTACTGCTCGAGCACAAACAAAATGCCCCTTGAGGTGCACGGCGATAACCTCATCGAACTGCTCTTCGGTCATTGAGAAGCTCATAGCGTCACGAAGAATACCCGCATTGTTGATCAGAATATGTACGTCCCCAAACGAATCGACCGCCGCTGCAACCAGCTTCTCCCCAGTTTCCCATTTAGCTACATCCCCTAAAACACTTATTGCTTCACCGCCGGAATCACGTATTTCTTCAGCAGTGGATTCAGCATTATTACCAAGATCGTTTACAACAATCTTTGCACCTTCTGAGGCCAGCAACAGGGCGTGTTCTCTTCCGACACCGCTGCCTCCACCAGTTACTATCGCTACTTTTCCTTCTAAGCGGCCCATGAACTTCTCCAATTCTCTCAAATCGTGATCTTAGCCTGATATGTGAGACCCAAAACACCCTAAAAGTAAAAATGCACCATGGCCTAAAGCCGAGTAAGGTATGCGATTTATGATCATCGATACCCACATTCATTTAGTTTCGCCAGATAGAGAAAAGTTTCCCTTGACTGGATTCACTCACCCCGGAGCGGATTGGATCGAAAATGCTCCAAGTGCAAGATCATTCCTTCCGATGATGCAAAAAGCAGGTGTTGAGAGAGGATTGTTGGTGCAGCCTCATGGTGCATATGGGACAGATAACAGCTACATCTGCTCTGTCACAGAAACACATAAACGCTTAGTTCCCGTGGCTATTATTGACCCATTTCACCCCAAAGTAATCAGTAACCTCAATACCCTCTCAAGAGACAGTGTGGTCGGCCTTAGGCTTTTCTCGATACCCACTCCCGAAGAATCCTGGATAGCATCCAATATGATTTCACCGCTTTGGGATGCTGCCAATGAACTCAGAATGACTATTGGTATTTGCGTCCTTCCTGAAGAACTTCCAGAAGTGAAGAAATGCGCAGAAACCCACACCGACCATTTGATTGTTCTCGATCATTGTGGCTTTGCTCCTCTTCATCAGATAGAGAACCCAGTAACAAGGCAACTAATAGGCCTGAAGAAGTACCCAAACGTTATCTTAAAAGTGACGACATTAAACATCGATTCATGGGTAACGGCTGGTCGAAAGTTGAAGGATCTTTTCCCGATGCTTGCAAGATCATTTGGGTCCTCACGACTCGTTTGGGGATCAGATTATGCACAAACGTATAACCGATCGTATAAGCAGCTTGTCGAACTGGGCGTTAAAGCGACTGATTCACTAGGGGCCGAAGCAACAGGCCCAATAGGAGGCAATGCCAGAGATATCTGGAACCTTGCCGATTGATCTAGAAAAATTTCTTTTGGGCTAGCTAAGCCGCTCTACTATCATTGCCATGCCTTGACCACCACCGACACACATGGTTTCAAGACCAAACTGTTTATCGGAGTCTTGCAAACTATTGATCAGCGTCGTCATGATACGAGAGCCAGTCATTCCAAATGGATGGCCTAAGGCTATAGCGCCACCATTAACGTTTAATTGTCCATCGATATCAATTCCAAGCGCGTCAGCTGAACCAAGCACTTGGACAGCAAAAGCCTCGTTTATTTCGACAAGGTCAATATCACTTATCTGCATCCCTGCTCTATCCAGAACCTGCCGGCAAGCCTCAATTGGCCCAAGCCCCATTATTTCAGGGTTTAACGCAGAGACACCGCTGGCAACTATTCGAGCGAGAGGTTGAATACCTAGTTCTTTAGCTCGTGTATCACTCATCACAACAACAGCTGAAGCTCCATCATTTAATGGGCATGCGTTTCCAGCGGTGATGGTGCCCTCAGGGCGGAAGACGGGATTCAGTTGAGAGACGCCTTCCAGTGTCGTTCCTTCTCGGATCCCGTCATCTTTCGACACGACAGTACCGTCAGGTAGTGCATATGGGGTAATTTCTTGCTCAAAGAATCCGCGCTTCATTGCTTCTTCAGCTCTGTTCTGAGAGCGAACACCAAATTCATCTTGACGTTCACGCGATATACCGAGATGCTCGGCAACATTTTCAGCTGTTTGCCCCATCGCTATGTAAACATCCGGCAATCCATCAGGAGCAGTCCATTCTCCTCCATCGCCAGTTGTTCTTTCAGCGCTTCGCTGCTCAGCAGCTGAGAACTTTTCGTTATGGGATCCAGTGTCAGCTGCGCCATTCATGTATCGGCTGACTGTTTCAACACCACCAGCCACGAAACAGTCGCCCTCATCTGCTTTAATGGCATGAGCTGCCATACGTATTGTCTGCAACGAAGAAGAACAGTAACGGTTAACGGTAACGCCAGGGACTTCCATATCGTTCATTACAGCAATAATTCGACCAATATTGAAGCCGCCCTCTCCTCCGGGCTGTCCGATCCCCCAGATAATATCTTCTACTTCTGCTGGATCAAGACCTTCGACTTTATTTAAAACGTCTTTCACGATGAAAGCGGACATATCATCGGGTCTGACATCTATGAGACTTCCCTTTGCTGCGCGCCCTATAGGGGTTCGTGCAGTTGCGACAATTACGGGTTCAGCCATATTCCTCTCCTACCTTTGTGTATTTTGAACAATACTCTCTGTGTTTAGAGGATGTGAAAGCCAGATTGAAGAAATCAGTCAAGAGAGGGATTCTCAGTATGTGTGCCAGATCGAAGAAGGGTTCCTGGCCGAGCATCAGTGAAATCTCCCTGCTTCACTATCTCCTTTCCATTGCAGAACACACTTTCAATTCCTGCTGCATCTGCGAATAGTCGCTGCGCTCCCAATGGCAGGTCATTTCGGACAGATATCGGATTTGACCCTACCGTTGACTCATCCAAAATTATCATGTCAGCAAAGGACCCTTTAGTTAATGTTCCTCTGTCTCGAAGACCATAAAGGTTCGCTGGTACTTCAGTGAGAAGGTGAATAGCCTCCTCGAGTGGAAGTAAAGAACGCTTCCGAACAGCTTCACCCAGCATGTACGTTGAATAATTTGAGCTTAGAAAAAGATCGAGATGTGCTCCAGCATCGGACGCTCCAATCACTGCACGAGAATCTCTCCAAATTTCGACACGGGCTTCCCAATCAGCATCGGGCTCATCATTGACCGGATTTCCAAATGATGTTTCTAGGTCATCGGCAATAGCGATGTCTACCAACGTATTCCATGGGCTTTCGCCTGTAATTTCAGAGATTTCATAGACAGTTTTCCCAACATATCCGGCATTTTCTGGAGCCTTAGTGTGGAAGATTGTTTTCGCACCCCAATGAGCCACATTTCGTAAAGGTCCATCTTGTTGTGCATTGTCATCAAGTGCTTTTCGTGTATCAGGGTCACGAAGAGCTGCTAGTTTCTCTTCCTTAGATGAAAGAATGAAATTTTCCCACTCAGGTAGCGCATCGAGGACAAAGCCACCCAAAAAATTTAGGTGAAGGGCCAAGGTCATTGGAACTGTCAGTGCGACTACCTTCCCTCCATTGGCTGCTGCAACATCACCAGCTTCCAGTTTGGCCTTTCCAGCTTCAAGGGTACGAGCGTTGACATTCAAAACATTCCAATTCAGGGGGCTATTTGCAGCTACGGACATATCGCTCATTAATTCCATCGCCCAAGGTTCGAAGGGGCCGAGTGATGGTATGAACTCTACTGAAGTCCCTTCAAATTCAGAGAGAACACTACACAGGGAGATCATTTCCTCCCGATTGGCGTATCTGCTCGGGACCATCTTCCCAAAGGGGTCATTATGCGTTCGAGACCATGATGAAGAAAATCCAATACCTCCTGCTTCGAGCCCTTCTCTGAGAAGTTCCTGCATCGCCCCTAGCTCCTCGGCCGTGCATTCTCGTTCAGTTGAAGCTGCGCCCATCACTACACGCCTCAACGCACTATGGCCGATCTTAAATCCGGCATTGATAGAAAGATTTTCCCCAATAGCGTCAAAGTATTCGCTGGTTGATCTCCAATTCCACGGAACACCTTCCTGAAGGCATTTCAAAGGCATTCCTTCAACTCTTGAGAGCATCCGCATAAGATAATCGCCTACGGAAGGGTCATCCCCTAATGGCGCTATTGTGAACCCACAATTGCCTCCGATAACTGTAGTCACACCATGAAGAGGGGAGGGAGAAAGAGTATCATCCCAAAAAACCTGAGCATCAAGATGCGTGTGGACATCTACAAATCCTGGTGCGAGCACTTTCCCCTTAGCTTCGATAGTTTGGGTTGCTGTTGCTCCATTTAGTTTTCCGATATCCAAAATCCGGTCTCCAGAGACACCAACATCACCAATGAAGCGGCTGCTTCCAGTCCCGTCAATTATCTCAGCGCCTTTGATAAGTAGATCAAACATTGCTACCTCACCCTCCTAACGATACGTTAGTTCATCTAAGGTTGTATTCTCAATGAGGCAGTTAAGGTTTATAAAGGTTCAAAGAAGGAGCGCATAGTGAGCAAAATTGATGTTGATGAGGAGTGGAGAATTCTTATCGATGGAGAACGGATTTCCACACAAGACCACTATGACATTGTGGACCCAAATACAACCCAGGTTATTGGACGTGCTCCGGAAGCAACAGGTGAGCATGCTTTAGCGGCTGCGGCAGCAGCGAAAGAAGCACTCGGCTCATGGAAGGCACTTTCTATGGAACAACGCTGTGAATTTCTTGGGCGCGCAGCAGACGTGATAGAGGCACAATGCGAAGATTGGGTAGATCTCGTTCAGGCTGAAACAGGGGCAACTATAAAGGTTGCCCGAACAATGCAAGTAGCAGGAGCCTTCATAGATCGGTTTCGCTATTACTCTAAACCTTCTGAAATGAACCAACCTCTTCCTCCTATCTATTCAGCAGCGAGTGCATTAGCGCCAGAATCACTAATCACCGGTAACGTCCTTCGTCAACCAGCAGGTGTAGTTGCTTGTATAACTCCCTACAATTTCCCACTGGTGAACGTGGCGGGGAAAATCGCACCAGCACTAGCGATGGGCAATACCGTGGTGATCAAACCCGCACCACAAGATCCCTTGGCAATAATCAAACTTGGCGAGGTTTTAAACGAAATTTTTCCTCCAGGCGTCGTCAATGTAATTGTTGGCTCAAGTCCAGAAATAGGCTCTGCGCTCGTAGATACAAAAGATGTGAATATGATCTCTTTCACTGGGAGTTCTCAGGTCGGAGCCAAAATCATGGAAGCTGGAGGGAAGACTATGAAGCGGCTTCTTATGGAATTGGGCGGAAAAGGTGCACTAATCATGACCGAGGATTGCGATGTCCAGGCAGCGGTCGGTGGAATAGCAAGCGTATGGGGTTTTCACAGTGGACAAATTTGTACAGCCCCAACAAGAGTGATTTGCCATAGAGAAATATACGAGTCCACGATCGAGGCTTTAAGTGCTGTCTCAGAATTTATGACTGTAGGAGATGCCCGAGAAGAAGCTACCCTCGTAGGACCTGTCATAACAGAATCTCATCGTGACCGTGTCGAAGCCTTCATCCAATCCGGAATAGATGATGGAGCTGATGTCATTGTGGGTGGCAGCCGCCCACAAAGAGACGGGTTTTTTGTTGCACCGACTTTGCTTGCAGGATGCACTCCAGACATGCACGTAGTGCAAGAGGAAGCGTTCGGCCCAGTTGTAGTTGTTATGCCACATGACGGAGATGACCATGCTGTTGAATTAGCTAATAGCAGCGACTACGGGTTGTTTAGTTACGTTTATGCAGGCAACACCACGCGAGCTTACGAGATAGGAAAGAAGTTAGAAAGTGGGAATGTGGCGCTCAATAGTATTGCTCCACACATGTACGCTCCATTTGGAGGATTCAAGATGTCTGGAGTTGGCCGAGATAGAGGCAGATGGGGTCTTGAAGCATATAGCGAAGTTCAAGCGATCAACTGGCCGAGTTAGCTCTCATCTCAAAGCGCTATAGGCACCCGCTACAGTGGGCGCCTGCAAAGGTAGTAGTTATTTCCTGCATCGCCGTCTACTCGTGCCACTTCTTCTAGGCTAAACCCAGCATCAGTGAAGATTTCCCGAGCTTTTTGCGCTCCCCACATCGCTCCGAGGCCTTCACCGTCGTATGCCAGCGACACTGACATGCAATGCATGCAAGAAACCGTATATCCAAATGTTCCAATTGGATGGTCAAGGTTTTCACCCAAGTGGCTAGATGCGCACAGGTCTGCGCATAACCAATAACCTCCGGGTTTTAAGCTTGCAAAAATTCCGGCGACCATCTGTCGTGGTTGGGCTTGGTCATGTACAGCGTCGAATGTTGTGATGAAATCAAAGGCCTCCTTCAGCTGAAGATCAGCTGCATCCTGCTCTAGAAATTCAACATTCCCTAATCCCAATTGCTCGGCCTCATTGCGTGCGACTCCGATCGCCTCAGATGAAAAATCTATCCCTGTAAAAGTGCTATTGGGAAAATTCTGTGCCATGACGTTTACAGCATGACCGGATCCACAGCCAACATCAGCAACATTGATGCCACTTTCCAGATGCTTTCCAATATCTGGAACAAGAGGGAGTACGGTTTGGATTAAAAGATTATCAAAACGGGCTGCGCTAGCCTCAGCCATGACAGCGTGAAACGTCGTGTATTCACTGTATGGAACACCACCTCCAGATTTAAAGTGCTCTACAATTTGATCTTCTACCTGTGCAAGCAAGGGAATATATTGCATATAGAGAGACTGGTTCCTAGGACCCGCAGATCTTGTCAGCATCGCAGCATGTTCTTTAGGAAGACTATAAAGGTCTCTTAGAGCATCGTATGAGACAATTCCTGCGGTGGTCATAGCTCCAAGCCACTCACGAACATATCGTTCGTCAAGTTCAGCTGAATCAGCTAGTTTTACGCTCGAACAAGCCCCTATATCTGACATTACGTCAAACAGTCGAACCTTGTGGCCAACGCTGATCATCAGCGCTGCGGCGGCACCGTTTAGGATACTTCCAATTTTTTTGCCGAATGCAGATAGTTTTTCTGTGTTGAGATCTGTTGTCATAAGACTTCCTTTGTCACGAAACGTATGACTATCTTAGGTCAGCTTGTAGCCCCATTCTCCTCAGTTTGAGGAGTTCCTTCGCTTTCCTTAGGAGGCAAGATACCTGGAATAAGATAGGGGAGAGCACTAATGAGAGCACTAGCGATCGCTACAACAATAGCAATGCAGCCCCAAGTTCTTCCATCGACCCACTCCAACGCAAAGTAGTTTCTCGTAAATGGCAGAGCAATAATGCAAGCCTGTAGTCCAGCCATAGCAACCGCTAAACCAATTTTCCAGATCCGAAGTGGGCGCGATACAACCACTAGAACGACTAGTCCTATTAAAAGGAGGGTTATCGTAGAGGCTGTTCGAGCTTCTGCCAATTCCCCAATACTTATATTTGTACCAGCCCATTCTCGCGATTTAATATAAACAACCCAAGCTGAGATAGCTGCTATAACTCCAGCAGGAAGTGAGAAACGAATCACTCTTTTTAGGAAGCCTGGGCGCACTAAATTAGTATTCGGAGCAAGAGCCAAAACTAGACCCGGTAGTCCGATGCTAAACGAACCTATCAAAGTCAGTTGCCTTGGCAGGAATGGGAATTCAACACCTTGGATGCCGATTATTGCTGTCAATAGAAGTGCGTAGGCAGCTTTAGTTACAAAGAGATTAGCCACTCTCTCGATGTTGTTAATAACCTTCCTCCCCTGAGCAAGTACTTCAGGAAGCGTCGAAAACCTATTGTCCAAAAGAACGAGCTGAGCAACTCCACGAGATGCTGAACTCCCACTTCCCATTGCTATTCCCATATCAGCGTCTTTTAAGGCAAGTACATCGTTCACACCATCCCCAGTCATCGCTACTACGTGCCCTTCATTCTGAAGAGCAGCAACCATAGAACGTTTCTGGTGTGGAGTGACTCGACCAAAGACAGTTGATTGTTTAATCGCTTCAGATAGCTTCGATTCATCAGTCAGAGTTCGAGCATCAACGTTGAGATGGGCATTTGGCACGCCTGCTCGCTCCGCAACTGTCGCAACTGTCGCCGTATTATCACCTGAAATAACTTTCAGCTCAACGCCTTGATCAGAGAAGAACTTGAGTATCTCTGGAGCATCGTCTCTGACGGTGTCATCGAGCAGAATAAGGGATAGAGGGCTTAGGTCATCAGGAAGTTTAGAATTATAGGGCTGACTGCTCATACAAAGGGCGAGGACTCGACGACCAGTTTCGGCATACTTCTGTGCCGAACTTGCAGCTTCTTCGAATGATTGATGGATCAAGATATCAGGCGCACCTACAAAGAAAGTACCCTTCCCCTCAAATTCAGCCGATGACCATTTTCGTGCAGAGCTAAAAGGTTCGACGTTGATGACTTTCCAATCAGGAGGGGCATCATGGCTCTGAGCTACTGCTGCCATTGTCGGGTTCGGATTTGGATCACTGTGAGCGACCGCACCAACTGCAGAGATAGCGAAATTCTTCTCAACCTCTGGAAATACCTCTAAACCACCGTATCCTATCTCTCCAGTTGTGATAGTTCCTGTCTTGTCGAGGCATAAAGTGTCAACACGCGCTAGAAGCTCAACAGTGGCTAACTCTTTAGCTAGTGCTTTACGTTTGGCAATAGTAACTACACCGGCGACAAAGGAGAGACTGGTCAAGAGCACCAACCCATCTGGAACCATAGCTACAGCAGCAGCGACTGATCCTTGCAGTGCTTCCTGCCAACGATCTTCAGCATCGAACAATGAGACAAGTAATAAAGCTCCGGCTGGTGGAATGAGGAACATTAACACGCGCAAAATAGTGTTGATACCTTTCCGAAGCTCACTATCCACTAGCTCAAACCGCTTCGCTTCCATAGCTAGGGAATTAGCGTATGAATCTGCTCCGATTCGCTTGGCCTGATATGTTCCAGATCCAGCGTTGACGAAACTTCCAGAAAGGAGCTTATCGCCTGGCTCTTTCACTATTGCATCTGACTCACCTGTTAGGAGAGACTCATCAATTTCCAAGCTATTGGACCCGATAACATCTCCATCAACAACTACTTGATCGCCTGCGCTTATGACTAATAAATCATCTAAGACAATTTCTTCAGATTCTATTTCTATCTCCTCACCGTCTCTCCTGACGCGAACATTTGGGGCATTAAGTAGCTGTAGCTTCATCAATTCACGCCTAGCGTACACTTCTTGTGAGACACCAATTACGCTATTGCCGATCACAACCCCTACAAAAAGCCCATCGGCAGGAAATCCAGCTATAAGAATTAGCACAAAGAGCGCCAGCATTATGGCGTTCACTGGATTGAACACATTAGCGTAAACTATTTCAGACATAGAGCGCGAAGTGGTCTCAGGAGCTTTATTGGTTTGTCCTTTTTTATTACGTGCTGCAACTTCGTCGGAATTTAAACCGTCAAAGATTTCCGAGTTCACGTTTCCCTCCAAAATGATTCACTCACGCTACCAAACTCTATCGTGTTACCATTGATGCGCTGTACTTTCTCCAAGTTCAAACTTCCATATAGGGTCTTCCATCACAAGTCTGTGACGCTGTCCTTCACTTGATATTTCTCTGCTTTCATATGCGCTGTCACCTTCCCAGATTGCAGCCATCCCTCTATCGGTTTTGATGATTTTCGTAGCGTAAGCTCTAGGCCCCCTCTTGGAGATCTCTAGTAATGCATCACTCACAGAGTTGAATTCCTGTAAGTCAAATAGGGTAATCCAAGTTGGAGGCAGAATTTGAATTTTTTTGTCGTGGGCTCGGATAAGGGCATCTTCGGGTCTCCACCATGCATGATCAGTTATTTCACCTTGGTCGATGACTACTTGACCTTTGGGAGATGGGGCGATAAAGAACCATGTTGTGAATCTTCGAGGAGCTTCTATAGGTGGGATCCAATGGCTGTAATATATTAGGTCTGCAGAATCAAGCAATAAGCCGGACTCTTCTTCACATTCTCGCACTGCTGCAGATAAGGCTGCATTATGCTGGTCAAGCCCGGACGTAGCATCTTGTTCCTCAACTTTTCCGCCTGGAAAGACCCACATGCCTTCAGCAAAAGATAGATTCGAGTTCCGCCTCATCATTAATGTTTCAAGACCGTGATCTGAGTCGCGAAGCAAAATCACAGTTGCGGCAGGAATTAAGGGGTTTTCCTCTGTGCCATGCTGCTCTAACCATTCTTCAAAAGGTATTTTCTTCTTCATAGGGACCTAACAATTATCTGACTAATTGCTCTAATGACGCAATTTAGATCTATCGTAACCAATTGAATGGGAAGCGAGAAACCAAAATTCACTAACCGCCCAAGATTGTTATTAGGCTGCTTGGCTTTATTTAGCGTCTTATCTTGCGCTCGGGCCGATCATCCTTCCTTGACTGAAGTTCCAACAGAAACAGAAACTTCTGTAATACCGACTGAAGTGAGCCAGCCACCTTTGGAAGAGGGAACTCCCGATCAGAAATCAAGTAACGAGGAGGAAGAAGAGGTGGAGGAAGAAGCAATTGAAACCGTGGAGCCTTCCAAGCGTGGAATCAGTGAAACTACAGTACGTATCGGGATAATTAAAACATCAGATGTGTTTGGTGATGTAGAGGTGGGGGTAGAAGCTAGAGTCAACCGGGTTATCACTGAAGATGAACGAAGCGGTAGAGAGATCGAAATAGTTCAAGTCATTGATGATGGTGGAGACCCCCTCAAGACATTAGAAGCTGCCCAAACTATGGCAGAGCAGGATATTTTTGCCATCGTTCTGGCATCTGTTTCGGCTGATAGGGTCGTTACGGATTATCTAGCAGAGCAGAACATTCCTTTCTTTGGCTGGGGTTTCCTAGAAGGATTTTGCTACCCAAATCAATGGGGTTTTAGCTTTAACGGTTGTTTGAATGGCCACGCATTAGGTATTTCTGGAGCATCTGTTGATGATGGGTCATTACGGGTATCGAATATTTTCTATGGACGACAACCAACGTTAATCCTCGTAACAACGTCAGATGATGCAGGTAACGCTATGGAGTCGATGGTAAGCGAAGTATGGGGGGACAGCCTTATATCTGTAGTGCGGATCCCAGCATCTCAAGAGTCAGGGATAGCTGAGAGCATTCTTGAAGAGATCGGTAATGTAGAGTCAGACATACTTTGGCTGTCAATTGGCCTTGGGAGGACCCTCCAGTCTAAAGCCCAATTAATCCGGTCATTTCCGGGAATGGTTGTCGATGACGTGACATACCTTCCAGGTATTCTCCGAGAGTACGAAACATCGAAAGAGCTCGAAGGAGGCTACGTATTCTCGCAGTTTCCGCCACAAGAAGAATATCGAGAGGCTACGACGGTCATTGCTACAGACTTGGAAAACATTAATGGCCCGCTGATTTACAGCCAAGCAGTTTCATTGGGCTATTGGAGCGCTGATTTCCTCATATACCTCCTTAATGAAATAGGAGATGACCTCAATACGCGCACATTTTTTAACGCAGCAAACATTCAAGGCACGATTTATTCCCCTGATGTACTAGGAGGGCCTTGCGCTTTGATGACAGCTCTTGTTCATCAGGATCCATCTGGGGGTGTGGCCCTATTGCAAGTTCGGGGCGGCGTTTTCCGGCCAGTAGTTGACTTTGATTGCCCAGAACGTTATTGGGAATAATAGAAACAAATCGAAGAAACTATGGCCTCCCTTCTCCTTCGGCTTTAGAGTGAATCTCTATGGCAATTCGTTACAACACCTTCCACTTTTCCGCAGATCATTTTGATGAAGTTATTGTGGTGCTTCAGGTCAACAACCATGTCAACGAACAAAATTTTTGGCTACATGTTGAGCCATTCGTGGAAGAAGGTCAAGTGCATACCAGCTCAATTTTCTGGCGGATGTTCTCCAGCCGTGGCCCTATAGTCCCGAAGTTCACGTGGGTTCCATCGTATGAGAGAAAAGAACAAATGATGCCAGCACAAATTGGTATAACTCATCCAGTTGGAACAGATGCTGTCAATAGGCTCAAAGACTTTGACATTGAAATTCCTAAGAGTTGGATGCTGAATCAAGATCATCCAAAGCGGGGAATTGTTATATCTCTACCAGAGGTGTATTCAGAGCATGAAGTAGTTGACTTTGCAGTTCGATCATTGGAGGTTCTAAGCCCCTTTAAATTTGATGGTAACTATGTAGCCTCTGTGACGGTTTAGGCATTAGGTGGCGCGGGTAGCGCAGGTAAATCAGTTGAGCACTTCTATAGTGGCTACTAAATCGGAGAAAGTGGCCTGCCCTATCCCATCGCTGCATTGGAGAAGTTGTCCCTTTGCTGATGCTTTTGTCACTATTCCGCTATTGCCAATCCAAGATGTGTCTACGCCACCCATAGACCAAGCATTCCATATCTCCAATACTGATGCTTCTTTCCCTCGAACGATGAATTCGATTTCTTCTGGGCTTGTATGGCTCCATAACGAAATTGTTGGCTCTCGATAGCCGTTTATATCTACCGCTCCTTTATTCACAGAGATTTTCACTGCTTGAAGGCGAGGAGAGTTCACGCTTTCCCTCTTCACTCTAACCACAGAACCATCTCTTACGGGGATACGAACAAGTGCCTTCACTACTCTTCCTCTGTAACTGATTGTGTCGCTACCAGATTCTTCTAGGAGCTCTGAAATTGTTTGTTTCGTCATAACGGGGCCCCAAACGGGTCGACAGCGTTTGAGGGCCAATAAGGGATGGGGATTTGTCCTTC
The DNA here is from genome assembly GCA_902565595.1 of Actinomycetota bacterium. Taxonomy (GTDB): domain Bacteria; phylum Actinomycetota; class Acidimicrobiia; order Acidimicrobiales; family UBA8592; genus UBA8592. The sequence goes on along the minus strand of CACFFD010000004.1, from coordinate 12,447 downwards.
TGATTCCTCAAAACTTTTTGGTGAGATTCTCATTGTTTCTATTTTTCCGCTTTTGTAATTACGTCTTTGCGGTGGTTTTCCTTCTTTCATTCGTTCAATATTTTGAGTTCCGAATATTGCAGACCCAGATGCTGCGCCTACATTCTTCCAATAGCGTGTCTTTACAGTAGCGGGAGAAGGCTCTCGGCCATCTTGGGTCAGGTTGTAGATATAGCCACCCGGCTTCCATCCACTTAAGCGAAGTGCTGCCTCATGTTTCTTGGGAGAAGAAAGATCTTCTCGGACATCGAAAGTAATTTCGTCTTGCTCTTCTATCGAGATTTTTTCTTTCGCTATCTCGGCTGGTGTATAGTTTGCAAGTTGATCGTGATCGTTAACTTGCTCTTTCGTGTCCGGCTGGATTAGAGCCTCCAGAGTTAGCACATCAATGGCATCACCATCTTGGCTACTATCTTGGGCCTCAATTGTGACTAGTTCCTCTTTGAAGGATGTAGATTCTGAAGAGAGAGTGGGTGATGGTATATCCAGATGATGAAGGCTTTCGTTTCGAAATAGTCTTTCATCGGGAAATCTATAAGCTTTGGGGACAAACTTTCTATGTTTCAGTGGAGTACCTACCCAGTCAATAGCTGCTCCAATGAGGGCGATAACTAGCATAATAGCGGCAAATGCAATAAAGGTTTCTGGAGATGTCATGGGTGATCTATGGCAATAGTACTATTACGGTGATGCGCGTTGGGGTCAGATGATTAGAAGACTGGTTCTAGGATTGACCTTTGTCAGCTAGCAAAACGTTTCGGTTCGTCTTCCCAAAAGTCTAAGGATGCTCCACTTTCGTCTTTAGTGTCGTTGTCGATGTTATCCCAAAATACGTGGTTTTCTATCCATCCCATTGGAGCTGCTACCAGAGGGTCAAAAGTCTTCTTGGGTTGGAGATTTCGGGGGGCGAAGATCTGATCCCAAACTCCCGAAACTCTAAGAAGCGAAACGCTGAAAATCAAAATTACAGCACTGCAGACAACTGGTACCCAAATCGACATCCCTAAAAGATAAGACGGTATGAAAGATTTCGCAAACTAGAACTCCTATTACCTGCTTCATAGCGAAAAGATGAAAAGTTTCTTTCTCTCGGAGACAAGGTGCCTTAATGCCTATTACCCTGAAGGAATCTAGGATTGGAGGAGCAAGTGGGAGATCCCGTGATAGTTGAAGCGGTACGGACCCCAATTGGAAAGAGAGGTGGTTGGCTCGCGGGGATGTTAGCGCCGAAGCTGCTTTCGATAGCTCAGCAAGAAGTCTTAAATCGTGCAGGAATCCCTCCTGAGTCCCTAGACCAATTAGTAGGAGGTTGTGTTACACAAGCTGGTCAGCAAGCTTCAAATGTCACCAGAAATGCTTGGTTAAGTGCTGATACAGGCTATTCTCCAGCTGCTACAACTATCGACTGTCAATGTGGGAGCGGAGCTCAAGCTAATATTTTTGCTCAGGGACTAATCGCTACAGGGGGTGCAAGAGTAGCTATCGGCTGTGGAGTTGAGCAGATGTCTCAAGTTCCTCTTGGGACTGCAGCGCGTGGCGGAGGAGGATATTATAAAGAACCTGAAACTTGGCCATGGGATGATCCGCCTAATGGCCAGTTCGGAGCAGCGCAACGGATAGCTGAAAAAAGAGGTATTACGCGGCCTCAACTAGATCAGCTCGGCGCTGAATCTCAAAAAAAGGCTGCTATCGCGTGGGATGAAGGAAGATTTGATATGGAAATAGTTCCGATCCCCAATGCGCCTCAACTTGATAGCGATGGAGTGCCTACAGGAGAAATGCTAACAGTAATCAAAGATCAGGGCTTACGCGAGACATCTATAGACAGTCTGTCCAACCTCCGACCTGTTATAGAGGGAGAGTTGCATACAGCTGGTACTTCGTCTCAGATTTCTGATGGGGCTGCTGCAGTCCTTTGGATGGATAGTGAGACGGCTGAACAAATGGGTGTAAAATCTCGGGCAAGAATCTCCTATCACACAATGGTCGGATCCGATCCATACTACCTACTTGACGGACCTGTAGCCGCAACACAGAAGATGCTCGACCAGAGCAAGTATTCCATCAGCGACTTTGATCTGTTCGAATGTAATGAGGCATTTGCCTCTGTGCTTCTATCTTGGGCGCAAGTTCACGATGTACCAATGGAGAAAGTAAATGTTAATGGAGGTGCGATTGCTCTTGGGCATCCTGTTGGCTGTACCGGAAGTAGGCTTATCACAACAATTCTTCACGAGTTAGAGCGTCAAGATAAGGAATTAGGGTTTGTCACGATGTGCCAAGGTGGGGCGTTGGGCATAGCTATTGTAATTGAAAGAATCTGAAGCGAATAAAGATTAGAAAGAGAGACATTATGGCCGGATATCTCGAAGGAAAAAATATTGCCATTACCGGAGCCGGGTCAGGGATAGGTAAGGCTATTGCTCTCGCTGTAGCAGCTGAAGGGGCGAATATTGTCGTAGCGGATTATGGAGTTGCCTTAGATGGGTCGGAACCTACAAATGTAATTGCAGAGTCGGTCGCTGGAGAGATTGAGAGTTTAGGAGTCGAGGCTGAGGTTATAGCAGGTGATGTTTCTCGTATGGAGACAGGTGAGGATGTTGTCGAGGCATCTGTCAATCGGTGGGGATCAATTGACGGTGTGGTATGTGTTGCCGGAATCCTTCGAGAAAGAATGCTATTTAACATGTCAGAGGATGAATGGGATGCTGTGATAGCTGTGCATCTTAAAGGCCATTTCACGATTTACCGACATGCGATGGCCGCTATGCGGAAGCAGGATTCGGGTGGAAGTATTGTTGGGATAACAAGTGGGGCATTTACTGCGTCTACTGCTCAGCCTAACTATTCGGCTGCTAAGGGTGGGATTGTTAGCTTAACCCGTTCGGCAGCAATGACTGCAGCTAGTATCAGCCTCCGGGGTGGCCCGCGGATTAATGCAAACTGTATCGCTCCTACAGCACGAACGAGAATGAGCGAAAAGGTTCCCTTTGAATTCGAAACTGGAGATCCGAGCGACATCGCGCCGATGGCCGTCTATCTTCTTTCTGAAGCAGGGCGCGAAGTAAACGCCCAAATTTACTCCGTTGTAGGTCGCCGTATTTCAGTTTGGAATCAGCCGAAAGAAGTCCGCTCAATGTTTTCTTCAGGCAAAGCATGGACCCCTGAAGAAATTGAAGATGTTCTTCCGAGAACGATTAAGCAGGAGGCTAATCCTTTTATAGAGGACCTTGAACGTCGAATGAAAGAAATGGCTAAAGAGGAAGGGAATTAAATGACTTCTTCCGTGCCGCCATATCCACCTAGTCGCAACCTTCTAGAGGGTAAGTCAGTTGTTATTACTGCAGCAGCAGGAACAGGGATTGGCTTTGCTACTGCAAAAAGATGTTTAGAAGAGGGTGGGGCAGTTCTGCTTTCAGATTGGCATGAGCGACGATTAGATGAAGCTGTTGAGCAACTTCGACTTGATGGGAATGATGCATCCGGTGTTGTTTGCGATGTGACCAAAGAAGAGGATGTTCAGGGCTTGATCAGTTCAGCGGAAGAAAGGTTCGGCGCAATCGACATTATGATCAATAATGCGGGTCTAGGAGGGCAAGACACTTTGGTTGAAATGGAAGATGAGCAGTGGAATCGAGTCCTAGACGTAACCTTAAACGGGACAATGAGATGTACTAGGGCAGCGCTTCGTCATATGGTGCGTAATCAGACGGGGGTGATCGTCAATAATGCAAGCGTTCTGGGGTGGCGGGCCCAAGCAGGCCAAAGTCACTACGCTGCAGCTAAAGCAGGCGTTATGGCTCTGACTCGTTGCGCTGCGATTGAAGCTGCAGAATTTGGAGTGCGTGTCAATGCAGTATCTCCCAGTTTCGCTAGTCATCCCTTTCTAGAAAAAGTTAGCGACCCCGACCTCTTGAAAGGTTTAGAATCGCAGGAAGCTTTTGGTAGGGGAGCCCAGCCATGGGAAGTAGCTAATGTCATCGTTTTTTTGGCGAGTGACTTAAGTAGCTATATGACGGGAGAAAGTGTCAGCGTAAGCTCCCAAAGAGCTTAGAATCTTTATTCCACCTTGGTTAAAGCGTTAGCTCTGCCATTGTGCGTAAAGTTTCTAGATTGTTTGCGCCAACAATTAGAGTTGTAACAGGTGAATCTTCCCATAGAGTTATCTTTTCTTCAATGCGTTCTTTAGGTCCAACTAGAGAGATTTCGTCAGCGAAAGCGCTAGGTACCGCAAGGATAGCTTCATTTCTTTTTCCGCTCAGAAAGAGTTCTTGGATATTCTTTGCTTCCTTCTCATAACCCATCCGCCCCATTAATTCCGTGTGGAAATTTCGTTCATGAGCTCCCATCCCACCTATGTAAAATGCGAGTATAGCTTTTTGAAGAAGTAGCCCTTCTTCGATGTCATCACAAATATTGACATTCACATTCACGGCAATTTCGAAATCTTGCGGAATCGTATACTTAGAAATATCAAAGATGTTGGGCCTCTCTGGCGAAAAGTACAGAGGAATCCACCCCTGGCATAGTTCAAATGCGAGAGCAATATTTTTAGGCCCTTCAGCTCCAAGGAGAATAGGGATGTTAGAGCGAAGCGGTTGTGTAATAAGTTTTAAGGGTTTCCCCAAGCCCCAAGAATGCGGTGCCTCGCGAGGGTACGGAAGCGGAAAGAACGACCCTTCAGACACTACGGGATTCTCCCGCTCCCATATCTCTCTCAGGATGCTTATCGTTTCACGCGTACGGGTAAGTGGTTTTCCAAAAGGCTGCCCGTACCAGCCTTCAATCACTTGCGGCCCAGAAACACCAATTCCTAAACAAAACCTTCCCCCCGATAAGCCATCAAGGGTCATAGCTTGCATCGCTAAAGAAGCTGGAGTTCTAGCCCCAAGCTGAGCTATCCCAGTAATAAGCTTTATCTTTTCTGTGTGGGCTCCAACCCAAGCGAGAGGTGTAAAGGCATCGCTGCTGTAGCTTTCTCCCGTCCACAGTGAATCGTATCCAAGCTTTTCTGCCTCTACAGCGGTGGGGATAATGTCTAACTGAGGATTTTTGGTCCAATATCCGTATTGGGCCCCGAGTTTCATTTCCCAACCTCTAAATAGTAAGAGCCGTCAGCACTTGGAGGTCCTTCAGTTTCTACTATCCCTTTTTCAACCATATGCACAAGATGGCTATATACCGACTGCCCAGCGGCCATATGGAGGATGTGAGGAGTCTCAACATACATTTCCGTAACAAGGTCTGGGATGGTTTTCGATCCTCCCGAAAGGCAATCAAGTATTTGCCGTTCTCTATCTTGGCGGTGAGCAATTAGAGCTCTAGTAAAAGCGATAGGTTCAGGGATCCTTGGCCCATGTGTCGGGTAGAAAAACTGGTCGCTTCTGTCTAGAAGAAGATGGAGGCTATCCATATATTCTCCCATTGATCCTTCTGGGGAAGGAATAACCGAAGTACTCCAACCCATGACGTGGTCGCCAGAAAAGAGGCTCTTCTCCTCTTTGAATCCGAAGCACAGGTGATTAGAAATATGTCCGGGAGTGTGGATAGCTTCCAGAGTCCAAGTGCCTCCTTTAATAAGGTCGCCATGCCCAACTTCTACATCTGGGTTGAAAGCCATGTCTCCAGGCTCATCTTGCTCATGTTCATTTTCGTCATCGCTGGGAAACGCCATGCTTTTTTTGAGTTCCTCCAATTCCTCCGGAGTGGGCAATAGGAGATCCCAAGTAGTTGGTCTTGACCGTACAACTTCCTCTTCAGGTAGCACAGGATGACGACCAAACCCATATATGGGTGCTCCCGTTGCCGTTTGCAATGCCCGACTTGCTGGGGAATGGTCCTTATGGGTATGGGTAACAACTATGTGAGAGATTTCTTCTCCGGGTATACCTTCCAGTATTGCAGCTATGTGGTTATCATTTTCTGGACCAGGGTCGATAACCGCTACCTGTCCTCTCCCAATAATGTAGGTTCCCGTACCAGTAAAGGTGAATCGTCCAGGATTGTTGGCAACAACACGACGAATCGAAGGAGATACTTCTACGACTTTCCCATAAGCAGGATCGATATCGGTGACATATGGGATAGTCACGGTTAGCTACCTTCGAATGCGGTCGTAGCAGACAGATAAGAAGGCTTCTCGCCACCTCCATGTACCACAATATTTGTACCGGTCATCCAACTTGAAGCTTCAGAAGCTACGAAAAGACAAGCGTTAGCAATATCTTCAGGGTTGCCCAATCGCCTCATGGGAATAGTCTCGGCAATTTGAGAAACGCTTTCATCATCCCCGTAGAATGCCCGGCTATCCTCAGTGAGGATTAACCCTGCAGTTACCGAAACAACCCGAATTTGTGGACCCCATTCGAGCGCTAATGTTTCTGTAGCATTGAGTAGGCCAGATTTTGCTGCGCCATATGCAACACCCATCGGGTTTGCCCGCATTCCACTAACACTGGAAATATTAATAATTAATCCATCGTTACCCTTATCAACCATCGCTTTCCTCGCCAGCTGAGAGAATACTAAAGGGGCTACGAGATTTAGATCAATCACGCTTTTTGTAAAACGTTCAGAGGCTGAGCTTGAGTCAGCTGGTGGAGCTCCGCCCGCGTTATTTATCAGTATGTCTAAACGCCCATAGGTATTTAAGCAGTAATCAATCAGTTCCATGATCTGCGAACTTTCCCTAACGTCGCACTGAAAGTAGTCAGCTAGGTTCTCTCCATCTCGTATGGTCTCATGAGGTTGGTTTCGAGCACAGATGATTACCTTGGCTTCCTCTTTAAGAAAGGCTTGTGCTATTTGTTTCCCTATTCCTTTGGTCCCACCAGTAACGATGATGACCTTATCTGAAATACCACTATCAGGATTTGCCATATGGCCCCCTAGTTGATCAACGTATTAAAATGCTGCTTTTCTTATTGTGGCAGATCATGGCAAGAATTGAGATAACCTTCTTAGTTATCTGGTAAATATAGACTTTCCACAATCATGGGAGAACCAATGGCTGACAAGGTCATAACTGAAGAAGAATTCATAGATGAGTTGGAAAGTGGTATGACCATAGGAGTTGGCGGCTGGGGATCGCGTCGGAAACCGATGTCACTTGTTCGGTCAATAATACGATCTGGCATAACCGACCTAACAGTAGTTAGCTACGGCGGACCTGAAATCGGTCTTCTGTCTACAACCGGACAATTGAAGAAAGCAGTGTATGGCTTTGTTTCTCTTGACTCGATACCTTTAGAGCCCCATTTTCGTGTCGCTCGCCAAACAGGAGCAATTGAGGCTATTGAATTCGATGAGGGCGCCTTCTATCTTGGGCTTCTAGCAGCATCACATAGGGTCCCGTTTTACCCCACGAGGGCAGGCCTAGGATCAGATATGATGGCTATGAATCCCGAACTTCGAACTGTAGTTTCACCGTATCCAGGGCCGGATGGAGGCGAAGGAGAAACTCTGGTAGCTATCCCCGCATTCGACATAGATCTTTCGATTATTCATATGAATAGAGCGGATGCAGGGGGAAACGGACAGTTCCTTGGCCCAGATCTATATTTCGATGATCTCTTTGCTATGGCAGCGAAACGAACATTCATGAGTTGTGAAAAAGTGATCCCTACTCAAGAGTTCTTAAACGAAGGAAGTGTTCACACCCTAAAGATTCCACGTATTTTTGTTGATGGAGTTATTGAAGCTCCCATGGGGGCTCATTTCACAGAATGTCCGCCTGACTATGGCCGAGATGAAAACTTTCAAAAACTTTATGCTGAAACAGCGAAAAATCAAGAGCTATGGGATTCATTTAATCAGAAATACCTTCAAGCTAACTCGCATGAAGAGTATTTGGCTGCTGTGAATAGTGGGGAGCAGAACGAATGAAGCGCGCTGATATCTGCGTTGCAGCTATCGCAGACTGTTTCAGGGACGAAGCAGATATTCTTTGTAACCCAATAGGGATTAGTCCAATTATTGGAGGCCGTTTAGCGAAGGCAACATTTTCGCCTGATGTCGTTATGACTGACGCCGTTTCTGTTTTAGCAACTAACCCGTTGCCTCTAAATGACCCATCTGCTGAACGAACGATTGAAGCTTACGCACCGTACAGAACTATTTTCGACATTGTTTGGTCTGGTAGAAGGCACGTAATGATGGGTGCCACCCAGATTGACCAATATGGGAATCAAAATATCGCGGCTATAGGTGACTATAAAAAACCAAAAGCACAACTATTGGGTTTAAGAGGATCCCCCGGAAATCTAATTAACCATCGGACAAGTTATTGGGTTCCGAGTCACTCTCAAAGAAGTTTTGTTTCCGAAGTCGATATCGTTTCCGGTCCTGGTTATGACCGAATGCGTACTCTTGGAAAACCGGACAATCGATTTCATGATGTTCATCGGGTAGTTTCGAATCTCGGTGTATTTGATTTCGAGACATCAGACAATCGAATGAGAATTCGATCTATCCATCCTGGGGTAGAGGTAGGTGAGGCTATAGAAAATACGTCTTTTGAGCTGGTCATTCCAGAGGATATAGCCCAGACGCGTGTTCCTACTGAAGATGAGCTTCGAATCATGGACCTCATTGATCCTAGGGGTATGAGGTATCAAGAGGTACCTGAATGAGTAATAGCCATCCAAGGTTGCACACTCGTATTTGCGATCTTTTCGATATCGCTTATCCCATTGTGCAAACAGGGATGGGATGGGTCTCGACAGCTAGGTTAACCGCCGCCACTAGTGCAGCTGGAGGGATTGGTTTCCTCGCAACTGCAACTCAGACTTTCGATGAGATGAAGGAATCTGTTGCGCAAATACGAGAGAAAACCGATAAGCCGTTTGGCATTAATGTCCGAACAGACGCACCCGACATTGAAGATCGCTTAGATTGGAGCATTAAGTCCGGAATTAAAGTTGTATCTTTTGCGCAAGCCCCCAAGCCGGACATGGTTAAGAAGCTCAAGGACAGTGGTGTTGTCACGATCCCCACTATCGCAGCACGAAGACATGCTGAAAAAGTCGCAGAATGGGGAGTAGACGCGGTCATCGCTCAAGGAAGTGAAGGGGGCGGACATACGGGAGAGGTTCCTACGGCGGTTCTAGTCCCTCAAGTAACTTCTGCCATCGATATTCCCGTCCTAGCTGCAGGGGGAATTACAGATGGGAAAGGACTTGTTGCGTCCCTCGCCTGGGGTGCTGAAGGGATAGCAATGGGTACTCGCTTTCTCCTTTCCGCAGAAAGCGGAGTTCCACAAAATGTAAAGGAAGCATATTTTGACTCAGCAGTCACAGATACGGTCCGGACTCGAGCAATTGATGGTGTTCCGCAACGAGTCATTAACACGACAATGGTTCAGGGTTTAGAATCCGCAAAAATACTTCGGTTCCCTCGAGCTATGCTTAACGCAATCAAGTTTAGGCGATTGACGGAGACATCATTTTCCGATTTGCTTCGTGAAGGGCTCTCAATGAGAAAAAATCAAAATCTCACATGGTCCCAAATAGCACTTGCCGCGAACGCCCCGATGCTTACAAAAGCCACAATGGTTGAAGGCAACCATCAGATAGGCATCATGCCAACAGGAGTTGGCTTAGGGGTCATCGAATCGGCTCCGCCAGTTGAACTGATCATTCAAAGTATTGTTACTGAAGCATCTGAAATTTTGAGTGAACTAAATCAACCAAATGTGAACTAGTTGGAGAGTATGGACCTATTTTTTGACTCAGATGAGAAAGCTTTCCGAGACGAGATCCGAAGCTGGATTAATGAAAATAAGCCTAATGAACGTTGGGCTCCCATGGACACTCAGTCAGGATTTGAGCAGCACCGTGCATGGGAAAGAAAATTATTTGAAGCAAAATGGTCTGTTCCAAACTGGCCTTCGAAATACGGAGGTCGTGACTGCTCACTAATTGAATGGCTCCTATACGAAGAAGAATACTATCTCTCGGGGGCGCCAGGAAGAGTAAACACAAATGGCATAACCCTGCTCGGTCCAACCCTATTTAGTTGGGGGACAGAAGAACAGAAAGATCGGTTCTTACCGAAAATGGCTAGCGGAGATGAAATTTGGGCCCAAGGCTGGTCAGAGCCCGATTCCGGAAGTGATCTAGCTAGTCTCAAAACTACCGCTATACGTGATGGAGATCACTATGTAGTCAATGGCCAGAAAACGTGGTGTTCGAGAGGAGCATGGGCTGACTGGATTTTCTGCATCGTTCGGACGGATCCTACCAGTGAGCGCCATGCAGGGTTAAGTTACCTACTTGTTCCTGGAGACACACCAGGACTAATCAGAAGGCCAGTATCAAGGCTTGATGGAGAACCCGCCTTCGCTGAGCTTTTCTTTGACGACTGTAGAGTTGATGCTCAAAATTTACTTGGTGATGAAGGAGCTGGCTGGAGTGTGGCTATGGCCACAGCGAGCAGTGAGCGGGGTTTAAATCTAAGGGCGCCTGGAAGGTTTCTCGCAGCAGCTAACCGGCTGGTTGAGTTATATAGAGAAACAATAGAGCGCAACCCACTTCTTTCAGTTGCTATTCGAGATCAGGTAATCGACGCCTACGTAAATGCACAGGCATATAGATACCAAGTATTTCAGAAAGCAACAATGTTGATGGAAGGTGGAGCGTTAGGGGCTGAAGCTAGCTATATGAAGCTTTTCTGGTCTGAGCTAGACATTGATATTCATGCTTCGGCACTCCGGATGCTTTCTGAACGGGGAGAACTTATTGAGGGGGCGCCGGATGCTGAAGACAATGGAAGTTGGATGTCTGGATACTTGTTTGCACTCGCTGGGCCGATATATGCGGGCACAAATGAAATCCAGAGAAATATTGTCGCAGAGCGTGTGCTCGGACTTCCGAGGAAGTAGCCATCGTGATTATCCCTCAGTTTCATCAACTCACTAGCTTGAGAGGATTTGAATGAAGTTCTCCTTCGAAGAAGAGCAGCTTCTCTTTGCTGAGGCGATTCGAGAGATGTTGAAGAAGTTTTGCAGCCCAGAGATCATTAACCACTTCACCGAATCTGACTCCGCCACCATACCTGAGTTATGGGACTCACTCTCATCCATGGGGGTATTAGGGATGGCTGCTCCTGCAACGGTCGGTGGTTTAGAGATGTCTGATGAAGACTTTGTCATGATCATGGAGGAACTGGGGCGAGCCGGTTGTCCTGAACCAGTAATGGAACACGCAGTTCTATCTATCCCCTTGATCGAAGAATGCAATAACGAAACTCAGTACACGGATATCATTGAATCTGCTGTGAGCGGAGGTAAACGTATTTCTATCGGCCTTGAAGGACACTATGTTGTCGGTGCTGACTCGGCAGATTACCTCCTACTCTTTCAGGATGACCTTTTGCATCTCGTAGCTAGCGAGTCCATCGAGCTTCAGCGTCAATTATCCGTCGACGCCTCCCGCCGCCTTTTTTCTGTTAATTGGGAATCAAGTAGTGACACAATCATCGAACATGATCCTAATAAGGCGCGATCACTCATGGAAAAGACACAGCTAAGAGCTGAAGTCGCTACGGCAGCACAATCCATAGGAGTAGCAGGGCGATTATTGGATATGACTGTCCAGTATGTACAAGAACGTAATCAATTCGGAAAACCAGTTGGAGTCAACCAAGCGATAAAACATCACCTAGCTGACACTGGGAAGGCAATAGAATTCGCTCGACCTATGGTGTATAGAGCAGCTTGGTCTCTTAGCGAAGACGACAACGAAAAAGAACTAGCGGTACATATGGGGAAGTTACTTGCGTCAAAAGCTGTTGATTTAGCCTGCAAAACCTCTCTTCAGTGCCACGGCGCTATTGCCTACACCCTAGAGTATGACTTGCAGATATGGCTGAAAAAAGGGCTAACCCTGTCTTCATCTTGGGGAGATGTCTATAGTCAGAGAGAAAGAATAGCTGACTGTTTAGGCCTTTAAAGCTGACCTTATCATTAGGATCCCATACAATCCTATGGGTGGGTATAAGCCCATAGGAGCTAATAAAAGTTCTCTGGTCCGCTGACTCATTGGTAGTCCGGAGATAGAAAAGGTACCTGCACCACGTATTGCTGACTTCGAAGTGAAGTGACGCATCATGGTAACTGCCATGACAGAACGTGCTGCGTTCCCTGTACATACGAACAACAGGTTTGCCATATTTATAGTTCGTTTTCCGGTTGAAGCCGTAGAAAAAGAGCTTCCGCCTCTGAGCATAAGCGTTGCCCATCATGGCACGTGGCCTTAACACTGATCCTTCTGCCATTATTTTGGGCAACCCATCCCCGAAATACCAGTTTCGTGTTTGTGGGAGTAAATGCCCTGTACCTAACTGTTAATTTACCGGTATATCCTGTCGCCCCTTCGGCCAAGCTTTGAACAGCCCCGAGTAGTTCATCAT
>CACFFD010000003.1 GCA_902565595.1 Actinomycetota bacterium | reverse complement strand
TCGTTCGTAAATTATTCCAACGAGCATGAACAGAGCGCCAGTTGAAAGTCCGTGATTGATCATTTGTACGGTGGCGCCTTGTATGCCTTGTGTGTTGAGCGCAAACGTACCGAGGATGATGAATCCTAAGTGCGCAATTGATGAGTAAGCGACTAATCGTTTCAGGTCTTTTTGCATAGTTGCCACAATGGCGCCGTAAACGATTCCGATAACTCCAAGCGTTAGGAAGAGAGGTGCGAAGAAGTGGGAAGCCTCTGGGAAGAGAAAGAGGCCGAATCGTATAAAGCCATAGGTCCCGAGTTTCAACATAACTCCTGCAAGAATGACCGAACCTGCGGTTGGTGCTTCAGTATGCGCATCCGGTAGCCATGTGTGCACTGGGAACAAGGGAACCTTTACAGCAAAAGCGATAACGAAGCCAAGGAAAAGAATTCTTGCTGTATTGGTTGAGATAGCGGGGTTTGTTGCTATCTCTAATAAGTTAAATGTGAGGTCGGAGTCAGCATTCTGTGAATGTAGGACAGCTAGGGAAACGATACTGACGAGCATGAGGGCAGATCCGAACATTGTGTAAAGAAAGAACTTTGTTGCTGCATATTTAGCATTGGCATGGCCCCATTTCCCGATTAGGAAGTACATGGGTATTAAAACAATTTCGAAGAAAACAAAGAACATGAAGAGGTCTAAAGATACGAAGACGCCCATGCATCCTGTCTGGAGCAGTTGAATCCAGATGTAGTAGGCCTTGTGGTCATGACTGGGATTTATCGCAACGATAACGAATGGAAATAGTAGTCCGGTTAGGACTACTAAGAAGAGCGAGATTCCATCGATTCCGGCGAACCATTCAATACCGAGACTCTTGATCCATGACTGTTGGGAAAGAAATTGGAACTCGCTGTTCGTTTCAAAATCGGTTAGCAACCAAACCGAGATCGCTCCTGTAACGCCGGTAAAGATAGTGGCTAACATTTTGTGCAGGCCGACACGGGCATTTGGTGTAAGGGCTACAGCAATTGCTCCAAAAACTGGTAGGAGTACGAGCGCGGGTATCACTGGAAATGTCGGTTGGGATGACACTGCTGCGAGGAAGTTTAGGGGAGCCATCAGAACCCCATCCTGGAAACGAAGTATGCAATGATTGCGACAGCCCCGATCACCATGCCCAGTGCATAACTTCTTATGAGGCCTGTTTGAGCACTTCTTAATCGAGTGCTAACTCTTTGTGTTATTTTCCCTACGCCATTTACTGCGCCATCAATGATGTTTTGGTCAAACCATGTGGTTGCTTCAAAACTTTTTCTTCCTGACCTGCCCATAAATTGGCTTACCATCGAATCAAATTTCCATGCCTCTTCGAGAATTGGGTGTTCAATTTTGTTTGTGGCGATGCGTTTCTTTAGATATACAAATACGGCAGCGATCACACCTATGCTGGCGCCGAGTATTGCAAGTATTGCAAGGATCCATTTGGTCTGTCCGGAAGCTGTAACATGCACCTCGTTACCGAAAAGGATAGGCTCAAGCCATTTTTCAAGGTGCTTTGTATCGTGGCTGAAGGGTAAATTCAGAAGTCCTGCAATTGCCGCGAGGCCTGAGAGCAAAACGAGAGGTAGCCACATAACTACTGGTGACTCATGAGGTGTGATTTCATGTTTCTCCGTTTCTTCGCCATCAGTTTCTTCTTCTGTAGCGGCCCACCTCTTTTCTCCTAAGAACGTCATGAACACTAATCTGCTCATGTAGAAAGCAGTCATTACAGCTGCTATGAGAAGCATTACCCATGCGACTTTATTTTCGTTCCATGCTGCCAAAAGGACCTCATCTTTTGACCAGAAGCCAGAGAAGGGTGGTATTCCTGCTATAGCTAACCAGCCAATGATAAAAGTGAATGCGGTGATGGGCATCGCTTTTTTGAGTCCCCCATACTTTCGCATATCTTGTTCATGGTGCATTCCATGTATGACAGATCCGGCTCCAAGGAATAAAAGCGCCTTGAAGAAAGCATGGGTGATCATATGAAAAATAGCAGCGACATATAGGCCGGATCCGACTGCTACGAACATGAATCCAAGTTGACTAACTGTTGAGTAGGCAAGGACCTTTTTAATATCGTTTTGTGCTACTGCGGCGGTGGCGGCAAATAGTGCAGTGAAGAGTCCTACTATCCAAATTAGATCAGTGGACCATCCTGCAGCTTCCGCTAGTACTGGATTCATTCGTGTTAGGAGGTACACACCTGATGTAACCATCGTTGCCGCGTGAATGAGAGCCGAAACTGGTGTTGGTCCTGCCATAGCATCGGGAAGCCATAGGTATAAAGGAAATTGGGCTGATTTTCCTGCAGCTCCTATGAAAAGCATCGCTACTATTGCCGTAGCTGTGGTTTGGGTTAGTGCATCAGCTTGAATGACCGAGGAGAAAATATCACTGTATTTCAATGATCCGATATTGAAGAAAAGAAGGAACATTGCGATCATGAAACCCCAATCGCCAACTCGATTTGTTACGAATGCTTTTTTACCTGCAGTTGCATTGGCAGGCTCTTCGTGCCAGAAGGAAATGAGGAAATACGAGCAAGCACCAACACCTTCCCAGCCTAGGAAAGTGATAAGAAGGTTATCTCCAAGCACAAGCATGAGCATTGCGAAGACGAATAGGTTGAGGTAGAGGAAAAACTTTGAAAATTTTGGGTCTCCATGCATGTAACCGATTGCATACATATGTATAAGCGCTCCTACTCCGGTTACAAATAGGGCCATAGCAATTGATAAGGGGTCAGCGAGAAAACCGAGTCCGACGGACAGTTCTCCTGATGGAATCCATTCAAAAAGAGTTATTTCATAGACTCTTTCTTCGGGCGGTTTTGTTGCTAGCCCGAAGAAAACTACTACTGCTGAAAGGAAGGATCCAGAGACAGCTGCCGTAGCTAGCCATCCTGCCTGAGGTTCGCCAAGGCGTCTTCCAAATAGCAAAAGAAACGTGAACCCAATTAGTGGGAGTCCGGGAATGAGCCATACAAGACTGGTCATAACTATCCCCTCAATACCGAAACTTCATCCACTGAAGCTTTCGGCCTTCTTCGCATCACTGCGACGACTATAGCTAAACCTATTACCACCTCAGCTGCTGCAACAACGAGGACGAAAAGTACAGATAGCTGTCCGCCAAGGTCACCCATTTCTTTACCGAAGCTAATAAAAGCAAGGTTTGCCGCATTTAGCATTAATTCAATGCACATGAACATGACCAACGGGTTACGGCGTATTAGAAGGCCGCCAGCACCGATTGTGAAGAGAAGC
The DNA here is from genome assembly GCA_902565595.1 of Actinomycetota bacterium. GTDB lineage: Bacteria > Actinomycetota > Acidimicrobiia > Acidimicrobiales > UBA8592 > UBA8592. The sequence continues at coordinate 58,064 of CACFFD010000003.1, read as the reverse complement.
GCTGAAAGAGCAAGGTAGTATTCTGGCCCAATTGAAAGTCCTAAAATCATTCGCTGGACACTCCTAATTCTTCTGAAGAGTTCTTTCCAGATTCGTTCGCTTCCATATCAACTACCGAACCATTATCCTCATTAGTTGCTGAGTGGAGGTCGGTCTCATTGTCTGCACTTCGAATAATTGAAGGTGGGTCATCTTCTGGAAGAGGTTCTGGTTCTCCTTTAGGTCTTCTTGTCAAGACAACAGCTCCTATCACAGCAATAGTTAAAAGCAGAGCAGTTATTTCAAGTGCGAAAACATACCTTGTTGAAAACAGTGATCTTCCAACTTCACGAATATTTTCTTTCGGGGCAATTGTCTTTCCAGTACTGTCCTTTATCGCTTCGTCTATTGACAGTCCCCCTTCTAACGGCGAATAGGTGGCTTCTTGAGGAGGCACTCCAGTAACTTCTCCATTTGAAGCTACCCCTATAAGCACTCCAAAAGTCAGGAGGGCTACGAGTGCTAGAAGCGCGAGGTGACGTTGTCCGATAATGGGTTCCGTTCGTATGCTCTCAGCTCGGTCAACTCCGAGAAGCATGATTACGAATAGGAACAAGATAACTATTGCCCCTGCATAGACGATTACTTGTACTGCTGCTAAAAAATAAGCTTCGAGATTAATAAAGTGAATAGCTACCCCGAAGAGTGTTCCTACAAGCGACAACGCTGCGTGCACAGGGTTTTTAAATAGAACTACACCACAAGCTCCGGCTAGAGCTACTCCGGCAGCTATAAAGAAAGTCACAGCTTCCATTAGTGAACCTCTTCTTCTGGTGAGAGTTCGGGCGCTGTTTCGCTGCTGTTGTTTGGCCCCTGGCTGCTTTCTGGTTTCCGGGTACCGTAACCTAATTCTCCGGCCCACTGGACTAAACCTACGAAATCAGCTGAACCGGATGGGGATGTTGCTCTCATCCATTCCGATGTATGTTCATCCTCTCCTTGTCGCCAATCTTCCCAAGGTAGATTTTGTGGCTTTCCGTCATCTGCGACTACAAGCTCATCTTTGGTATAGATGGCTTGTTCTCTGTCCATAAATGAGAATTCGAACAATTTGGTTTCTGTTATGGCCTGTGTCGGACAGGCTTCGACGCAAAGGTCACAATGGATGCACCTCAAATAATTGATTTCGTATATGAAACCAAAGCGCTCACCTGGCGAGGTGGGGTTTTCTAGATCATTGTCTGCCCCTCTGACGTATATGCAGTTGGCTGGGCAGACGCTAGCGCATAATTCACACCCTATGCATTTCTCCATTCCGTCTTCATATTTGTTGAGCACATGGCGTCCGTGGAGGCGGGCTGGTTTTGAGCGTTTCTCTTCTGGGTATTCTGTTGTGACGACTTTCCCTGATTTTGATGCATGGTTAAGTTTGCCAAAGGTAACGGCAAAGCCTTTAAAGAAATTAAGAATGCTCATAGGTTAAAACCTTTTCCTAGTCTTGTTATAGGCAATTCGTTCATTAGATGTTTCATCCGAAGACCTCTTCACCTTCTTGCTCTCTTTTCTTTTGTCCTTTGAGAATGGCGATCATGAGCAAGGCGCCAAAGGCCAATATGGCGACTACACAGATCGCTGCAATGAGTATTTGGGCTGGTCCGCTACCGAATCCCCTGTCATCGAAAATATCAAGAGCTGCTATAAGCAGTACCCAACCTAGAGCTAGTGGTATCAGTAGCTTCCAACCTAGGTCCATTAGTTGGTCGTAACGTGGTCGAGGGAGGGTTCCTCTCATCCAGACAAAGACAGACACAAATATGAATACTTTGCCAACAAACCATAAAAGACCCCAAAGCCAAGCAGGGCCAAAGCTCGGATAGTATCCGCTTGGACCTCCGAAAAAGAGAGTCACCATAACAGCGGACATAGTGATTACATTCATGAATTCTGCCATGAAGAAAAGAGCGAATCTTATCGAGCTGTATTCAGTGTGGAAACCACCGACTAATTCTTGCTCGGCCTCTACTAGGTCAAATGGAGGTGAATTTAATTCGGCAGTAGTTGCGATAAAGAAAATAATAAATGGAACGAATCCTGTAACTACGAGGCCCCAATCTGTGATTCCTCCGTTTTGCTGGAGAGCTATATCGTGAGTTGATAGCGTCCCACTCTTAAGTAAAACAGCGATTAAGGCCAACCCGAGTGCAGCTTCGTAACTTACCATTTGTGCCGATGCTCGGACTGAACCGAGAAGAGGGTATTTTGACCCAGATGACCATCCGGCAAGCATTATCCCGTAGACCGCTATGGAGGACATTGCTAAAACAAAGAGGATGCCCACGTGGGGGTCAGCAACTTGAACAAATGTCTCGTTCCCAAACCAAGTAACTGTTCCATCGCCACCGCTACTGAAGTCCCCTGCGACAGGAACTACACAGAACACCAGCAGGGCGGGAACTAGTGAAAAGAATGGGGCGAGTTTAAATACAAATTTGTCGGATTTACTAGGAATCAGGTCTTCTTTGAAGAAAAGTTTGATGCCATCTGCGAGTGTTTGCAAAATACCAAATGGACCGGCTCTGCTTGGACCGATTCTGTTTTGCATAGCGCTTATAAATTTTCTCATCCACCAGATATAAAGCATCACGGATACTAGAAGCAGTGCGAATGCGACAAGTACCTTGAGCAGAACAATAAGGAGCATTTCAAATGTCCCAGCATCGCCCAAGAAGAGAGGGTCTAATCCACTGAAGATCATGCGCTTTCCTTAACCGTGGGGTCTATTCGTATATCTATGCTGTGAGCCCCTTCGATGAGTAATTCGCGTGGGTCAGCGCCTTCTAGGTTGGAATAAATCAAGGCTGAGGATCTCCGTACCCTATTGTCCACCTTCACGCTGATGGAGATGCTTGCTCCTCCGGAACTTACTTCGACCTGTGCCCCTTCTATGATTCCTAATCGTTCGAAATCATATTGATTGATTCTGAGTTCAGATTTTTCTGCTAATTGGGTCAATGATGGTGACATTTGCGTAACTGTTCCTTGGTCAAACATTCTTCTTCCTAGGATTAGCCTCATAGCGTAGGAATCAACAGGCCTTGTTTCTATCCTTTCCTCTGCTGGAATGAATGGAATGCGCCCTGTTGCTGTTATGAGATGGCCGTCGGGTAGATGATCCAACTTTCTGTAATCAAGATCTCCATGAACGGCAGAACGCGAACCGAGCTCTTCCCAGATGTCTTCTGGAGTGTCAACTCCTAGATCATGTCCTAATCGGTGAGATATTTCAGCAGCTATCATCCAATCTGGCCTTGCCGTTCCCGGAGGAGTAATTTTCTGGCGGATAGGGGTTATGCGGCCTTCTACATTTGTATGTGACCCATCAGCTTCAAGAAAGGAGGCTGCAGGTAGGACAACATCAGATTCATAAACTGATGGTGTAACAAATAGATCTACCGAAATGATGGTGTTAGTTCTTTCTAAGGCAGCTTTTGCTAGTGCTTTATCTGGAAAATCTGTTAATGGGTCTGCTCCTAGAAGGAAAAGAGTATCGATGTCTCCATCCGCTGCTTTTTGGAGTATTTGTTTTGTGTTGGCACCCGATTCTGTGGGCAGATTTGGCCAAATGTCAGAAAATACTGAAGATCCGGAACTTAGAGTGTTCCTCCCTGGGAGGAGTCCTGGTGCCATCCCCATGTCAAGAGCACCCATGGTGTTCGCTCGACGTACAAGAGGGAGGAACCGACAGTTATCAACTTCTTGAAGAGACGTGAGTGCTTCGATAATTGGCTCTTCAGACTGCCCCATGGAGGAGCGGCTCACAATGACGAAGACATTCGTGTCTTTGAGGTGGGAATGGGCTAAAGAAAGATCTTCCCCCGATATTCCTCCGATTTCTCGAGGAATATCGCCAGTAGTGATAGCTTGCACGACGTTTCCAATTTCTCCAGGTAGAGGGTGTAATGAAACCGCTGCATCGGCTGACAGTGCCGTTCTCATGGGGGAAAGTTCAATAATTTTGACACCTAGATTTTTGGCCGCATCCCTGAGACGTATGAACAGTGTCCCATACTCTTCTTTAAGGTCAGGCGTAAGAAGAACGATTGTATTGTTAGGCTGGCATGCTTCTGAGATAGTTGCTCTGGGCAATCCGAGGAGAACATGGGGCTGTAAATCATCCCCTAGGTCAGCGCTGACATGGTCTGTTCCTATAATTCCTTTTGCCAGTTTGGCCCATGCGTATTGGGATTCGTTCGTTAATCTAGCGCCTCCTATTACAGCAACACGATCAGGGTCAGCCCCGTTTAACGACTCGGTGATTATGCTCATCGCTCCAGCCCATGATGAGGCAACTAGGCCAGTTCCGGATTTGTCAGCTTTGTTGAGTCCACCGCCTCGAACAAGTGGATTGTCTAATCTGTATTCGCTTTGGAATGCTTCAAATGAAAAACGGTCTTTGTCACTTAGCCAGCCCCAATTGACGGCTTCACTATCGAGTCCTTGAAGGCGCAATACTTGATCGCGTGAGGATTGAACTACTATACGGTCCCCTAGCGGGTTAGGGTAGGTTGATTCAATTTCTTCTAAGTCCCATGGGCGGGCTTTAAAGCGGTATGGTTTTGCCGTTAAGGCTCCTACAGGACAGAGCTGAACAATATTTCCGCTGAAGTAAGAAGCAAATGGGTCTTCGGGAAAAGTATTAACTTGTGTGGAGTTTCCGCGATCAATAAATTGGATTAAGGGGTCACCCACAACTTCGTCTGCGAAGCGTGTACAGCGGTCGCAAAGAATGCATCGTTCACGGTCAAGATAGACATTGTCATTAATGGGTATGGGTTTCTCAAAGTGTCTTTTTTCTTCCACGAAACGGGTTTCGCCAGGCCCATACGCCATAGTTTGATCTTGTAGAGGGCATTCTCCTCCTTTGTCACATACTGGGCAGTCCAGTGGGTGATTTATTAGAAGGAACTCGAGCACTCCATCTTGAATCTTTTTGATTTCTTCAGATTGGGTGTCAATTACCATGCCTTCGCTAACATCCATCATGCAGCTTGGTTGTAGTGAAGGGCCACGTCCGGTATCGACTTCCACGATACACATTCGGCACATACCGACTTGGCTCATACGTTTGTGGTAGCAAAATCTTGGAATATCAACTCCAGCTTCCTCACAAGCATCGATAAGTACTTCTCCTGATTTTACTTTTACCTCTTGTCCGTCAATGGTTACGGAAATAAGGTCCGAGTCTTGTTGAATCTCTGTCATGCCGGTCCCCCGTTAACTGTGACTGGGGTGTCTGTATTTGATGTAATATAGGCATCGAACTCTGACCTGTAGCGTTTGAGGGCAGAGGCGATTGGGGATACTGCTGATGGCCCTAGCGGGCATATCGTTGTCTGTTTAGGGGGCCATGAGATGCCTGGGCTTATATTGTCACACACGTCGAGAAGTAGATCTATGTCCTCAGGGCGGCCGTATCCGTTGAGAATTCGATCTAGTATTTTTTCTAGCCAGTTAGTTCCTTCCCTGCAGGGTGTGCATTTTCCGCACGACTCTCGAGAGAAGAACCGAACTACATTGTGACATGCTTTGACGATGTCGGTTGTTTCGTCCATGACTACGACTGCTCCAGAGCCAAGCATGGATCCTTCATTGTCGACTGTTGTTTTTTCTAATGGTGTATCTAAGTGTTCTTCGAAGAACCAAGGAGCTGAAGCTCCTCCTGGGATAAATGCCTTTATTGTATTGCCATCTCGAATGCCGCCAGCATATTGGTCTCCCATAATGAGATCCCGGAAAGTCGTTGTTCCAAATTCGACTTCAAATACTCCAGGGTTTCGAACGTGACCTGAGACTGCAAAGATTCTTGTCCCTGTAGATTGCTCGGCTCCTATTTTTGCGAAAGCATCTCCTCCATGTTCGACAATCCATGGGATGTTTGAAAGCGTTTCAACGTTATTCACAATTGTCGGCTTACCGTAGAGTCCAATGGAAGCAGGGAAATACGGAGGTTTTAATCGAGGCATGCCTCGATTACCTTCAAGGCTTTCAATTAGAGCTGTTTCTTCTCCAACGATGTATGCGCCTGCGCCCCAGTGCAGAACGACATCTACTGATAACTCTGTACCGAGAATATTTCTACCAACATATCCATGTTCATACGCTTCGTTTAGTGCAGAAGCGATTCGTTCCTGTCCATGTGCCATTTCGCCTCTGACATAGAGGAAGCACTGTGATAGACCCAAAGCGAAACAGGTTATTACGCAACCTTCTATTAATTGGTGAGGGTCACGTTCGATGAGGAGCCTGTCCTTGTATGTCCCTGGTTCTGATTCATCGCCATTGACCACTAGATAGCGGGGCCAGACGTCTGGAGGGAGAAAGCCCCACTTTATTCCAGCTGGAAAACCGGCACCTCCACGTCCAAGGAGCGATGCTTTTTTTACCTCTTCATGAACTTGAGCAGGTGTCATTTCAAGAGCTCGACGTAGGCCTTGATACCCCCCCGTTCTTAAATAGCCCTCAAGGGTATGTCCATCTTCAATATTCCAGCGGCTGGTAGTGATTAGTGGAATACTCATTGGTCTTCCTTATTTCGCTGAAGCCAGACTGGTGGCGAAGCGCTTTCAACTTCTGCGGGGCCTGCTAGTTTCTCTGATTGAATATTTTGACGGGTTTTTGCGAGAGTTCCATGCTTAGGAATCTGTGTATTCTGACCGTTTTTAAGATCGGTTACGAGTTGGTCAAATTCATCAGAGCTAACCCTGTTCACATACCGGTAGTTAACTTGCAAACAAGGAGCTTCTGTACATGCAGCAATGCATTCGACTCCTTCAAAGCTAAATTTTCCATCTTGGGTGATTTCGCCTTCTTTGACACCTAGTGATTTTTCTGCATGCTCTAAGACATCCTCGGCACCAAGGAGGTGGCATGAAATTCCGTGACAAATATTTATCTGGTATTCGCCAACAGGGTGCCGTTTAAACATCTCATAGAAACTGCAAGTTCCTAGAACTTCTGCCGGAGTCACTTCAACAAGTTCGGCTATGTGTTCCATAGCTTCGTTGGTTACCATCCCATTTTGCTCTTGTGATAGATGCAGCAAGGGAATCAAGGCAGATTTTTTCTTTGGGTATCGGGAGAGAATCTGGCGGGCGATCCTCAAGTTCTCTTCGTTGAGTCGGCTCATCGGTCAACCTCTCCCATGATCGGATCAACAGTAGAGATGACCGCTACAGCATCAGCGACTAATGCATTTTGCAGCATATGCGGAAGCACTTGAAGATTAGTAAATGATGGGCCCCGAATGTGCATCCTGTATGGTTTGGGTCCACCATCAGACACGATGTAGCAGCCAAGTTCACCACGAGGAGATTCAACGGCAACATAAACTTCACCCGCAGGTACTTTGAAGCCCTCTGTGAATATTTTGAAATGATGGATAAGTGCCTCCATAGACTCATCTATTCGAGTGCGTGGGGGTGGAGTGACTTTTTTATCTTGAATTCTGTAATCGCCATCTGGCATTTTTTCAAGAATTTGATAAACGATTCGTATTGATTCTCTTATTTCATTAAGCCGAATCGCAAAACGATCGAAACAATCACCATATGTTCCTACGAGTACATCAAACTCCACCTGATCATAATGGAGGTATGGAATATCTTTTCTTAAGTCCCAAGCGTAACCAGTTGAGCGAAGCAGAGGCCCAGTAATTCCTAGGGCAAGACATTCTTCCGAGTTGATTACTCCTACTCCTTGAAGTCGTTCGTGCCAGATAGGTTGCCCAGTAAAAAGTCCATCGAAATCATCTAGCCTCTCAGGGAGGTTAGATAAAATCCGTAACGTATCGTCTCGCCAACCATCTGGAAGGTCAGCAGCAACACCTCCGGGTCGAATGTAGTTATGATTCATTCGTAATCCGGTGATCTTCTCAAGGAGTCTAAGAACTTCTTCACGTTCTCGCCATCCATAAATCATCGCTCCTACGGCACCTATATCCATTCCGTTGGTCGCTTGAAAAAGCAAATGTGAACTCATACGATTTAGTTCACACATCAGCATGCGAATCCACTTTGCCCGTTCCGGCACCTCAATTTCAAGAAGCTCCTCAGTTGCGAGTGAGAATGCTAACTCACTAAATAAGGGCGATGAGTAGTCCATTCGAGTGACATTTGTGGCACCTTGGAGATAGCTTAATTGCTCGCCTGTTTTCTCCATCCCAGTATGGAGATACCCAATTATAGGTTTACTTCGGATGACGGTTTCACCTTCCATTTCAAGTGAAAGCCTAAGTACCCCATGGGTCGATGGATGCTGTGGACCCATGTTGACCACCATTCTTCTGTCATCGAGGGGCTTATAAGCATGAATCTCAGATTCGGACATTCTCAAAATCGCTGAATCATCTCCTCGACGGAAAACTCTCTCTGCCGCTCCATTCTCAAGTATCGCCTCATTCTGGGTCATTGAAGTTACCTCACCCAGCTCCTGGGGCTTCTTTAAACTGGACCGGAATACTTCCGACATCATAATCTTTCCGAAGAGGGTGACCGTGCCAGTTTTCCGGCAAGAGAATCCTAGTTAGGTCGGGATGGCCTTCAAATTTGATTCCGAAGAGGTCATATACCTCTCGTTCGAGAGCTTCGGATCCCGGATAGTAATCAAAAATACTATCAATTACGGGGTCGCTTTCTGGAACTTGAATCCTAAGCCTTAATCGCTCTTTTTTCGAATGGGATAACAAATTAATCACAACTTCGAACCGCTCAGGAGAAATAGAACATGGAATATCACGTTCAGGATTCTCAAGATAATCAACAGCGGTAACATCAATACATACTTTGAACCCATCTTGAGAAAGTTTTTCGATCGTCTCTACGTATTGATCTCTGTTTGGGTGGAGAACCGTTTGTCCTCTAGATCGTGAAACGGGTACCTCGTACATAATTTCACCATCTGGGACCGCTGAACTTGTTTCTGTTTCTGTGCTTAGACTGTCTTGATGATCTTCCTCTGTCACTGGCCCTACTTCCGCTGACTAAGGATCATTTGGGTTGCGGTTTGACCATCTCTCTGCTCAACGATTATTCCGGCTCCCCCATCTCGTTGATCTCGACGGCTAGTGATCTCTCCAGATTCGATTTTTTCATGCAGTTGGAGTATCGCATGCATTAAAGTTTCTGGGCCAGGAGGACAACCAGGAGCATAGACATCTACTGGAACTATTTGATCAACACCTTGTACCAGCGCATAGTTGTTGAACATTCCTCCTGAACTAGCACAAACTCCCATAGAAATAACCCATTTGGGTTCCATCATTTGGTCATATACCTGGCGCAAGATAGGCGCCATTTTCTGAGAGACCCTTCCAGCTACTATCATCAGGTCAGCTTGGCGGGGTGAAGCTCGAAAAACTTCCATTCCCCATCTAGCTAGGTCATAGTGTGCAGCTCCTGTCGCCATCATTTCCAACGCACAACAAGCTAAGCCAAATGTTGCAGGCCACATACTGCGTGTACGCGACCATTTGACAAGATCTTCTATTTTTCCAGTAAGGAAATTATGATCTAAGCCTTCAAGACCTTCGTCAGCTACTCGGCTTGTATCTCCTAAAAGTGGAAGGTTTGGCATCAGGCTGCCTCACCTTCCGGTGTGACTCTTCCTTCAAGTCCTACCCGTCGAATTGTTGAGTGAATCGTTCTAGAAGGGCTCACAATATCTTGTCTTTCAATTTTTTTGCGTGGGCCCCACTCAAGCGCACCATTACCAATGACATAGAGAAACGACTCAAATACAGCAAACGAGAAAATAAGTATCGCTACAAAGCCAAAAAGCCCAATCTCACGAAATACTGTCGCCCATGGATACATAAAGATTATTTCTACATCAAACACAATAAAAATCATTCCGACAAGGAAAAATCGGACCGGAAATCGTTCGGGAGGGTCTTGTGTAGAAGCGATTCCACACTCATATGGTTCTTCTTTAGACGCTGTAGGTCGTCGAGGAGCTAAAAGTTTCGAAGCAATAAGGCTTACTCCAGCAAAGAGGACTGCAAGAATGAACATTGCGAGAATTGGTAAATACTGGGCTAACAATGTCCCCTCCTATGCGCGACCTAAGTGGCCGGTGATTCATCCCATTCTTCTGTCCGGCGGAGTAATTCCTTATCTCTCTGGTGAAGCATGTAGCACAAACCGATGAAGGCTAGCGCTGAGCCAATCGTTGTCAATGCCGCAGGGAGACGTAAATTTCCAAGGTTCCGAACCATGACAACATGAACTAATTGTCCTTCTGAATCAATTTCCGAAAATGGAGGTGCTTCACCTGCGACTGGCTCTTTGTCAAGTGTCGGTGCAACGGTAACAACAACTGTATTAGTTGGGTGCCAGAAGACGACCGTATTTCGAATTTCATTCCAAACTCGATCTCCTATGCCGTCACTTCCACGTTTTGGCTTACCACCTTTTTGGAAGGTATCTAAGACGAAGAAATCATCACTAGAGCCACCATAGAAGGGAGTCGCAGCATCTGAAACAAGAAAAGCATCTGCAGTTGCAATCGCTTCACCAGCGGCGCTACTTGAAAGCAAATTCCAACCATTAAAGTCAAGAATTCCATCGGCTTTAGCCTCTTCAATAATGTCTCCACTTATGGCGGCAAGATCACTTAAGGTAAGTTGACCAAGTTTACGTTTTTGGTCATCTACCTTTTGAACAATTCTTTCCTCCAGTTCAGAATCAGAGAGAATTCTAGAATCAGATATTCCCCGCTCTTTTGCATCTTCAGCTAATTGTAAATTATCAGCGCGTATATCATCAGCGATTGTTTCTTCATCTACAGCAAGTTTTTCAGCTACTGATTCTGTGCAGTACGGCTTTGGGGCGTCATACTGTATTGCAATATCAGGATTCTGTTCTACATAACGTTGACGTTGAACGGCAACAGTTGCATCAACAAGCCCAGGACAATATAGATCTACTAATTCGCTGGCACTTATAGTGGTTATATTATCCGCCCCGAGCTGAGCAACATGACTCTCTGACTCGCTTGGGTCACCGAATACAATTTCTCTTGGTTCCCATGTTGGTCTATCTCCTTGCAGGCCGATCCCGTAGATCCACCAAACAATTCCCATAATAAACATCCAGCCAAAGAACCCAGCAAGTGAAACAAGAGTCCCGACACGATTACCGAGATTCGTATTCAGTATGAGCCATACGGATCCGAATAGAACCAGAGAACCGACAAGGACCGTTAAGGCACCTCGGATTTCTGGATCCCAACTAATTCCTGCTATCACAGGGGAAAGGGCAAAGTTCATAATCATCGCATAGCCCTTTCGTATTCAACAATCGCATCAATTTGTTCTGGAGAAAGCATCGATCCTTCAAGATCAGTTGCGTTATAGCCGAAACCAGGCATCTGGCCCGAAGGCTCACAAACCCCATTCATCCCATATTGAAGGTTCGCTTCGCAACCAACCGAGATAAATTGAGATTGAGAAAATGGAGAGGTGAACTGAGATGCCACTCCAATGAGTGAGGGGCCAAAGCCACCACTTCCAGGTACCTCAGGGTCAATAAGTCCTTCTAGTGAAGGATTTTCCTGTAGCACCTCATTTGCATTCCATGAGGACCCAGCTGTATGACAGCGAGCACACGCATACGATCCTGCACCAGCAGGGTTATTAAATAAATACTCACCATATTTTTCTGCATTTGAGGTAGCAAGTACGACTAGATAATCATCTAGGAGTCCTTCCACAGTTGTTTTTGCTGCATCAATGTCTTCTACTGCAGCTTCTGAATCCTGTTGTATAGCTGTTTGTTCTGCAAGGGCATCACCTAGACCTGGGAAAAGGACGTTGTAGGCTTCTTGAAGTTCTGATTCAGTCGCTTCAGGATTTTGGTCTCTTACTTCCTTTAGAACACTCTCACGAAGTCCAGCCTGAACCTCTTCTTCCATCTGTTCTGGAGTAAGTTGAATCACGCTTAAGTATTCAACAATGGTCTCAAGTTGCTGGGACGTCAGGGGGCCACCTCCCGGAGCTCCCCAAGCCGGCATAGGAGATTGCGGCCTTCCGTAATTTAAGATGTGAGTAACTTCTTCGATGCTAAATCGGTAAAGGATGTTATTAAGAGCTGGCGCCGTCCAATTAACGCTTGCTATGTAACGGCCATCATCGTCAAGTACTGTGTATGCTGCTTGCCCTCCAACGCCTCCAGCACCATGACATTGAGCACACAATTCTTCATAGGCTTCACCACCGCGGCTCGCAAACACTGTTTCTGTAAACTCATCATATCCTTTTTGCCGGCCAGGTTCCCCTAACCAATACAACGGAAGGGCTAAAGCTATGATGATTAGTGTCGCTACTCCACCCGCAAGAGCAATATCTAAACGCTTTGTCTCGAGGATGTCGTCATCGTAATAGGGTTTTCTATTTGGCGCGAGTTCAATTTCAGCACCGATTTCCTTGCGGCCTTGTCTAAGGTTAAAAAGAACATAAATGGCAAAACCAGCCGCGACAACTACAGCAATTACAAGCCCTATAGTTCGTTGTGTTGATGCGGCGAAAATTATCATTTGCTGGGTTTCTTCTTATCTCTTATCTGTGCTCATTAGTGTGAGGACTCACTTATACAGTTAGGTCCTTCAGCTTCTTGTCCGGTGGTATTTACACCGATTGGAGGCCCTTGAATAATCGTTCCTGTATCCACAATAAACACGCCGTCTTTCACTTCCATAGCGAAACGATCCATACCTCTGGGGGCTGGGCCACCACGTTTTTCTCCGACTCGGTTATATTGCGAACCATGACACGGGCATTCAAACCATTGGGAAGTTTGGCACTCTGGAACTCGACATCCCAAATGTGGGCATTTTTGATATAAGGCCACTAACCCAGCTCGCATTCCTGCAAGTTCTGGTGCTGAGTATGCTGTTTCAGCTTTTTTTACGGATCCGGCAGGATACTTTGTCACCCACATGCGTCCTTCAGGGACGTAAAGAAAACCGTTTGCTGCATCGATGCGAGCTTGGATATCGGTAACGTTCCCAACAGTGATTTTAGATCCAAAACCACCACCGCCGCCGCCACCATAAAGAAATGCGATACAGGCTGCACCAAAGCTACTAAGAGAGATTCCCATGAGCCCTATGATGCTCCTGTTGAGAAATTGCCTTCGGGCAATACCAACTGTTTCTTCATCGGGAGCCACCCATGGAACTGGGCTGGATTGTTCTTGAAGGACAATTTCCTTACCGCCCTGACGTTCTAAAACTGCTGCTCGTTCAATTTCTTTTCCGGAAATTTGAGATATTTCGGATTCAGTAGTTTCAGATGTCTCGCTACTAACATCTCGCTGAAGTGTTTCCTTACTTAGGTAACCTTCAGCTCTTACCGTTTCGTTTCGCCGTGATGCGGCAAATACTAGCAAGAGGGCTAGAAAAACGACCGCTGGGATAGCAATAGAAAGAACTACCACCGAAGCCTCCCTTTACAGGTGAGATTATAGGTGGCTATCGCCGCAAGGAAGGAAACGTTTTTACTCATAGCTCGAAGAACAATCCGTCTGCCCATGGGAATATAAAGTTGAATCCAGGTCCCCTGAAGAAAGATCCGATCATCACTAATACGCCCCAGAACATGAGGTGAATTGTCATAAGCGAGATGGCGAATTTTCTATCTTCAGGCTTATTTGATGGATTTTTGTCAATGTACGGGGCCAAGATTAAGAGGAAAAGCGCTAGCCCAGGTATTGTTACTCCGGCGACCATTGGGTGGAACAATGTTAGGAGTTCTTGCAGCCCCAGGAAGTACCAAGGCGCTTTTGATGGGTTGGGGGTTTGATTAAAGTTCGCCAGTTCTAACAATGGAGCATTGACAAAGATAGAGAAGATAACTGTGAAGGCCGTTATTGACAGAGCCGCTACGAATTCAACAATTAGTAGATGAGGCCAGACATGAACTTTATCGACAGGTTTAAGCTTCACATCCTGAATTGACCCCGACTTTACGACAGTGAGTAGCCTCTGGGTATTCCCTCCCGGTCCACTACCAGCTGGCGGAAGCGGAGCCGAACCTGAAATGGGTGCAGCTGCAGCAGCAGCTGCCACAGGTTCTCGATCTTTAGCTGCAACGGTTCGCTCGAGTAAGTGTTCGGGGATCTTGGCTTCGGATTTGTCTTCTGTTGCTGTAGCAGCCCCCTCGTCACTCCCTTGGAGGCGGTCTCGAGCTTCTTGGGCTCTTTTCAATAGATGTTCGGGAATTTCAGCCATAATGCTTGTTCTTCCGGCCTATAGGGGGCCAGAAATACCTCCATCCTTACGTACTCGCCAAAAATGGATAGCCATGAAGATAACTGCAACAAATGGCAGCATCAAGACATGGAGAACGTACCATCTGAGGAGAGTGTCGGTTCCTATTTCTACTCCTCCAAGCAAAACAAAACGTACTTGATCACCAAAGACAGGGGTGTACCCCATCATGTTAGTTCCAACGGTTACTGCCCACAGTGCTAGCTGATCCCAGGGTAGTAAATATCCAGTAAATGATAACAGAAGGGTAAGGGTCAAGAGAATGACACCAATGACCCAGTTAAACTCGCGCGGAGCTTTGTAAGCGCCGTGATAGAAAACGCGTGCCATATGCAAAAACACTGTCAGCACCATCAAGTGGGCTGCCCACCGATGCATGTTTCGAACCAAGAGCCCAAAAGTGACTGATGTTTGGAGTGTATAAATATCATCCCAAGCTTGTGCTGCGGTGGGTCTGTAGAAAAACATTAAGAAGATTCCTGTAACCGTAAGAAGGATAAATAAGAAGAAGCTCAACCCGCCCAAACAAAGGGTATAACTTACCTTGACGGCATGTCGCTTTACCTTCACTGGGTGCAAGTGATAGATAAGACTGTTCATCACAACATACGACCGGTTTCTTGGACTGTCTGAATATCCTTTTCGAAAAATCGAACCGGGGCGGAAGATAGAATTCCACGCCTGCGAGGACTTCATCTGTTCCGAGATGTCGTTAAGTTTTTCACCTACTGACTGCTTTGGCACTTTAATTCCTTATCTCATCTAATTGAAAAATCGAACCTTTTAACATAACTACCCCAATCGCATCCCATAGCCATAACCGTGGGAAGGCATTCTTTGGTGAGCGTCACCGCCAGCTGGAGGATCATCTAATTTACCAAGAATAATGACTCCGGTTGGGCATCTATCAACACATAGCGCACATCGGGTGCACACATCATCGTCAATAGTGAAAATTACATGATCAGATGGGTCGGAGCCCGGAAGTTCAGTTCCTACAGCTTCAGAAATCGCCTCTGGCCTTACCATGTGAATACATTTCCAAGGGCAGATGTCTACGCAGCCTTCACACATAATACATTCAGATTGATCGATGTGAATGAACTGCTTTGGCTTGACTGCCTTTGAGAGCCATTCGGCATCTACTTCTTGAAGCACATAGTCATCCCGAAATTCTGGAAGTGGAGGATTAGCGTCAGTTACTCCCATTACGATGACCCTTCTCTTAGGATGGGCCTGCCGTATGTAGAGGTTTCAATTTCTGGCGGGGCTTCCTTTCCGCGATTCTGCCAAATAGACCAAAGAGCAACATTTGCAACTAACGCCATCCCATACATAACAACAACAATCAAGTCCCCGACAACCAAGTAGTTTAATTTAAAGGGCAGCGCCCACTGTAGAATTCCTTCACCATTTGTGAAACCCAAACCTGTTGGCCCTATAAGCTCCTTATCAGCTCTCCAAGACAAGTCATTACTTGCGAATGTTAGCCATTGATGAGGCACTACTCCATAGATCCAAAAGAGAAGCAGGAAAACATAAAAGGCCCATACATTGGCTTCACCCCAACTTAATTTCGCATCTATAGGGCGTCGCCGGGCATATTCAAGAATTCCAGCAATGAGCAACACAGAAATAATCCAACTCAAAACAAATGCTGTGTTGAGATAAGGGAACTGTCTGCCGTTGGCACTTCGAGTTAATCCAACCCAAACTGCAACAATGGCAAATGTGCCTACGGTAGAGACAATCATCGCTCCGTAAAATTTTGTTACTGCTACATCAATTGGCCTTCGTTGAGCCACTTTTTACTTCCCCTCGTGAGTAATACACAAGCGAATCTTTGCTCCTTCAAGCATTGAATCTTATCCTTATTTTTACCACGTGAAATCGGCTGTCTACACATCGTCGCACCCTTAAAGACCAAAAGGGTGAATCACCCAATTTAAGTTAAGAAATGTAACAATTATTCGCATGGGCAATTTCTACCTGGGCCTTGAATTTTCAGCTACATTTCAACCAAGAAAATCAAAATTATTGATAACAAGATAGGTTTTAGTTAATTTTCATCCGCAAAAGATCGGATGAAAAGGCACAACCTTGACTAGGCGAACTGCTAGTTTTAGGGACTATTCTAAAACTATTCAACACAGCAATTTGAAAAGGTTAGATTCTCTGTTGAAAATAATCAGATCATTGAAAGGTTTATCGCCGTTCGCGTCCAGGTTTTCCCGTGAAAGTTAAGTCATCACCATTTGAATTAAATAAGATTTCCTGCATTGGGTATCGAGGTAGATGTGGTTGAAATACCTGACTATCTCCTCGAACGGTCCCGAGAAGCTCGCGCTCGTTTCCAAGGTGGTGATGGCGGATCTGCGGAAGCGTCTTCAGCTATTGTCGAATCAACTGCAACTAATGAAGAAACTGCTCCAGCTATAGCGCAAGCACCAGAAGCTGAAATCGAGAAGGTTGAGCCTCCAAAGCCTGTAGCTCCTTGGGTCATAGCAGCCAAGAGACGAAAGAAGATTCCTGTTTGGATGGCCCCAGTTGCTCTTTTCCTTCCTATCTGGGCATTTATGATCTGGGGAACACTGGAAGAACCTTCATCGAATGAAGAAGGAGTTATTGCTGCAGGAGGTGAGGTCTATAACCAATGCTCCTCCTGCCATGGCGCCGGAGGTGGAGGTGGAGTGGGCTACCAACTAAATGAAGGTGAAGTCCTTAAAACCTTTCCAGACGTTGAAAGCCATATAGCTTGGGTCGTAAATGGTTCCTCTGTAGCTGGAACTCCTTATGGAGATCCAGACCGTGAAGGTGGACAGCGCATCTCCCAGGAACAAGGTGTTATGCCTGGGTTTTCAGCATTAGGATCTTTGCAAATTCTAGAGGTTGTCCTATACGAAAGAGTTACACATGGACTTCAATCCCCGGAGAGCCTTGAGGCCTACGTGATCTGGGCAGAATCAGGAGAGCTTCCTATATGGGAGTCAGGTATCTCACCACAGATGATCGCCGGCAGCTTTGCGGAGTTTCTAGAAACAAACGCTGAAGCGCAAGAAGCTTACGAAGAAACGATAGAACAAGCCGCTGGCTGAATTTTCGTGCGATCATGTAAGTGTGGTTGATTTAACCGAATCGTCGCAATGGAAAGAACTGGTAGAGCACAGCTCTTCCATGCGTTCCTGCCACCTTCGAGACCTAATTAGTGATCAAAACCGTATAGAGATGCTTTCATTTGATGAAGGAAATCTCTTTTTTGATTTTTCAAAACAGTTGGTTTCGAGTGAAACAATCGGATTGCTAACTGACCTAGCTGAACGAGCTGGCCTCACTTCACAGATAGCTCAATTGTTTGAGGGCAAATTCATCAATCGATCTGAAAATCGCCCAGCGCTTCATACTGCTCTTCGAATGCCGACTAATTCACGAGTCGAAGTAGAAGGCCAAGACGTGATCCCGATTATTCAGGCTTCCCATGAAAGGGCTTTTGACTTTGCTGACCGTATCCGGGCGAAACAATGGTTGGGAGCAACCGGACAACCAATATCCTCCGTGGTGAACATAGGTATTGGTGGATCTCATCTTGGGCCATATATGGCTTATAAAGCATTGCGCTCATACTCTGACAACAGTATCGATTGCCGATTCATTTCAAATGTTGACCCACGTGACCTCAATACGAACCTTTCTTCACTGGACCCCGAAACGACCCTGTTTATTGTCAATTCGAAATCATTTACGACTTCAGAAACACTTACAAATGCCGAGTCAGCTATGGAATGGGTCGAGAAGAATCTTGGTGAAAATCCGGAGATACTCCAGAAACATTTTGTTGCTGTAACTGCAAATAAAGAGAAAGCAGAGCGCTACGGTTTTACCCCTGACAATATTTATCCAATCTGGGAATGGGTTGGAGGAAGATTCTCGATCTCTTCGGCAACGAGTCTTGCGTTGATGGTAGCTGTGGGACCCGAGTATTTCAAAACAATGAATGAAGGGTGCCAGCAGATGGACCAACATTTTCAATCGTCAGACTTGAATGAAAATATTCCGGCCTTGATGGGCCTAATCGGTATTTGGAATAGAAATTTTCTTGGATACTCCAGTCATGCTGTGATCCCTTATGCATATGACCTTGCAGCTTTCCCTGCGTATCTTGAACAGCTCGAGATGGAAAGTAATGGAAAAAATATTGATAACGAAGGAAACTTAGTTATGTATGAAACTGGGCCATCAATTCTCGGTGGTGTAGGAACTAATGCCCAACACGCAATATTTCAGTATCTTCATCAAGGAACCACAATTATCCCTGTGGATTTCATCGCGTTTGTTAATCCTTCCCCATCCAAAGGAACGATTGGAAAAGATGTTGTTATGCGACAACATGAAGCTCTAATTGCGAATTGCTTTGCTCAAAGTCAGGGACTTGCTATAGGCGATACCGAAGGAGGTCGCTCATTGTCTTCGGATGGGAATCGACCTAGTTCAACGATTCTGGCTAGTCGATTAGACCCATTTACTCTCGGGCAACTCATTGCCTTATATGAGCATAAGGTTTTTACCATGGGTGCTCTTTGGCAGATCAATAGCTTTGACCAGTGGGGAGTTGAGCTTGGAAAATCATTGGTCAGTAACGTATCAAATGACCTAGCAGGAATATCTACTAGTACAGGCCATGATTCCTCAACTCGCTCTCTGATAGATCAGTTCCATCAGAGAAAAGATAAGATTTGAATCAATCGATCAGGCTTCTCATTGTGTAATTTCTAGAGCTGCCTCGTGAGCTATCTCAATAGTCTTGCTAATGATTTCTTCTGTGTGGGCAAGACTTGGGAATAATGCCTCATAGGGACCCGGCGCTAATGCAACTCCGCGTGACAACATGGCATGGAAGAACTCCGCGTATTTTCCATTTTCTGCAGCCTCTTGGGCTTCATCAAAATTTGTTGGTATTTGTGAAGTGAAAAAAATACTCAGAATAGGACCTACCTGCGGTACAACGGCATCGATACCGGCGCTTTTAAAAGCTGCGCATAATCCCTTTGCGAGACTCTTTGCACCTATTTCCAAACGTTCATATGCTCTAGCGTCAAGGAGGCGGAGTTGGGTAAGTCCAGCGGCTGTAGCTATTGGGTTACCTGATAGGGTACCTGCCTGATAAACATCGCCAAGTGGAGCTACATTACTCATAACATCAGATGAACCACCGTATGCGCCCATCGGAAGCCCGCCGCCAATTACTTTACCGAAACACCAAAGGTCAGGTGTCACCCCATACCATTGAGAGGCCCCTCCTTCGGCAAGTCGAAATCCGGTAATGACTTCGTCGAATACTAGGAGAACTCCATGGTTATCACATAGCTTTCGCAATTCGGCTAGAAAGTCTTCTTTTGGGGGAACTACTCCCATATTTGCTGGTAGTGGCTCAAGTATGAGCGCAGCTATCGATGAGTCCAGCTCAGGAATTGTATTCCAGGGCGTAACGATCGTATCTGCGACTGCACTTGCTGGAACACCCGACGAACCAGAGATACCCTGATTAGCTACTCCGCTACCTCCTGCTGCAAGGAGACTGTCTGCGTGACCGTGATAGTGTCCGGAAAATTTTACAATCTTGTCTCGTCCTGTGGCTCCTCGTGCGAGTCTGATAGCTGTCATTGTGGCTTCCGTGCCGCTAGACACAAGGCGAACCGTATCTACCCCATGGACGCGGTTCGTGATCTCCTCTGCTATCTCAATCTCTGACAGAGTAGGTGCACCATATGAAGTTCCATTACCTGATGCTTGTTGGATTGCATCGATAATTTGTGGAGGGCAATGGCCGGCAATAGCAGGGCCGTAGCTCATAACGTAGTCGATGTAGCGGTTTCCTTCACTATCCCAGATATATGGTCCTTCAGCACGAGTTACGAAATAAGGAGTGCCGCCAACTGAACGAAATGACCTCACTGGGGAATTTACTCCGCCAGGTATCACCTGTTTTGCTCGAGAAAATAGTTTCTCGCTCACAGTGATTCTGCAATTTCTTTAGTGAGGTAGGTAAGAATAAAGTCTGCCCCAGCTCGTTTAATCGCTGTCAGTTGTTCCAATGCGACAGTGTCGCCATCTATGAGGTTTTGACTAGCAGCAGCTTTGATCATGGCGTATTCGCCTGAGACGTGGTAGGCAGCGATAGGTAGGTCCGTTATTTTTCTAGCTTCGGTAATGATATCGAGATAAGGGGTTGCGGGTTTGACCATAATCATGTCCGCCCCCTCTTCTTCGTCGGCTCTTATTTCAGCAAGCGCTTCGCGCCCGTTTCTCCAGTCCTGCTGATAAGTTTTTCGATCCCCGCCGTCGGCGATTGTGACATCAACCGCATCTCGGAAAGGGCCATAAAGTCCTGAGGCGTATTTAGCCGAATACGCCAGAATCGCTACCTCTTGATAGTTGTCTGCATCAAGAGCATCTCTGATAGCCCGAACCTGCCCATCCATCATGCCGCTTGGGGCTACGATGTCAGCTCCTGCTCGGGCTTGCGCTTGTGAGATTTGTCCGTAAATAGTAATCGTCTGATCATTGTCAACAGATCCATCTTCACCAACTACTCCACAGTGGCCATGGTCGGTGTACTCGTCAATGCAAAGGTCGGCGATAAGAACCATGTCTTGACCGATTGCGTCACGACAATCCTGGAGCGCAAGCTGCACAATACCCTCTGGGTTCCAGGCTTCTGAGCCTTGAGGGTCTTTCTGCTCGGGAATACCAAAAAGGATAACTCCGGGAACACCTAGAGAGTGCAAATGCTTTACCTCCTCAACTAATGATTGGCGAGTGTGTTGTTGTACCCCACTAAGTGAAGGAATAGGAATAGGACTGTCTATTCCCTCACGGACGAAGAGGGGCGCGACAAGGTCATCAACGCTTAGTCTGGTTTCAGCAACGAGACGTCGTAGAGCCTGTGATTTACGCAACCGTCGTAATCTTCTATTTGGAAAAGACACAGGTACAGTCTATAAGTCTGAGAGGCCCATTCGGAAGGGTGATCTTGCCGAACTATTCGGAAATTGAATGAATATGGGCTTTCAGAGCGAATTAAGCGAGTAATAGTCCAGAAGTCCTGAAATAATTCCCTTAACTGAACTGGGAGAAGCTTCAATACTTGGAGCAAGTCCGTTTTCAAGAATTGTTTGAGTTGTTATTGGACCAATTGAAACAACGACTTCAGGTAGATGTTCTTTCCCGAACATTTGGAAAAAATTCTTTACTGTTGATGAAGAAGTAAACACAATTGCATCAGCTGTTGAAAGTAAATCTCGAGACCCATGTTCAACCTTTGGCATTGTTGTCTGATAGACCGGAACGTCATCAACAACCCATCCCATTTTTCGAAGAGTATCTGGAAGGATGTTTCGAGCTTTGGAGGCTCTCGGTAATAAAATGCGACCTTTGAATTCATGTGATGAGTCGGGCTTTATAACCTGAAATTTCTCTAGCAAGCCTTCGGAAACGAAATCTGTTGCAGAAACCTGAGAGTGAAGGCCGTATTCGGTCATTGCAAGTGCCGTCGCCGAACCTATGGAGGCGAATTTCACATTAGCGAATAAGAGCTTTTGAGCCTTTTCTATCTCGAGACTCTCAAGATTACTGTTTCGTATCCAATCTGCTACATATCTCATAAGACTGCTAACACCATTGGCAGATGTAAAGATTACCCATTCATATTGAAAGTGGGTTGACTCGATAGGTTCGCCAGTTCCAGCTGTTACCATTTTCTCAGCAAAGATTTTTTCGATAATGCGAGAGTCCGGAGGGTCTGATATTTCGATTGTTGGGATTGCAATGGGAATTGCCCCATAGAGTCGCAACTGGTCTGATGACTGGTTTATCTGATGTCTTGCTCTTGTAAGAACGATTCTTTTCCCTGTTAAGGGATTATGTTCTCTGGCTTCCATATCTTCTTAGCCCCTTCTGAAACTGATCGGTGTCGGCATTCTTTAGGATTGAAATAAATCCTTCGCTCCGCGAGCAATTAAGGTATTAGCAGCAATTTTTCCAAGCTCTACTCCGTCATGACCGCTTCGGTCATCAGCTAAAATTATTTCGCCGTCTTCATTAGCTGCTAGGGATCTAAGACGTATCTGATTGCCTTGATGAACTGCATAAGATGCAATCGGGCTTCTACAATCAGCTCCTATTTGTGCGAGAAAAGACCTTTCTGCATTAATTTCTGCTCGAGTAATAGAATCCTGTATATGCGATAACAGTTCATTTGTCTTATGGTCGCCTTTTCGTGTTTCTATTCCTAAAGCCCCCTGTCCAACTTGAGGGAGCATGATCTCAGGCTCAAGAATCTCCATAGCGTCGGGTGTAATTTCTAGCCGTGCCAGAGCCACTGCGGAGATTATAATAGCGTCAAAGTTTTTTGCTTTAGCTATTCGTGTTTCTATATTTCCTCGCAACTCGTGGAAATTGAGATCCGGTCGAACAGCGGCTAATTGGGCTTTTCTTCTGACGGAACCTGTTGCTACATTGCCATCGACCGGTAACTCTTTAAGCGAAGAGCCCACCAGTGCATCTCTTGGGTCTCCTCGATTAGGAACTGCGATTAGTTCTAGCCCTTCAGGTGTTAGGGATGGAAGGTCCTTAAGTGAATGTACTGCAAAGTCCGCTCGGTTTTCTAGAACAGCACTTTGAACTTCTTTCGCAAAAACGCCCTTCCCTCCAATCTGATGTATGGGAGATGATTGATCCTTATCTCCTGAAGTAACGACAATAAGAGGCTCAACATCGACTCCGAAAGGCTCTAGGAGCGAAGCAATATGTTTTGTCTGCCATAGAGCTAAAGGACTGCCACGTGTAGCAGCGACAAGTTTCATTTTTCTAATCTACGTGATGGAAAGCTAGATGTTAAACAATTCACGTAGAGCTTCTGCAAGTCGATCCCCGCGAGGCGTTCCTGCGGCCTCGTTCATCGCGACAGTAGGTTCGTGAAGAATCTTTCCCAATATTCCTTGTGTGAGGGATTCAACAGTGTCACGCTGCTCGTCAGACAATCCGGCAAGCCGACTTTCGAACCGTTTAAGCTCTGCTTGCCTAATTTCTTCAGCGCCATTTCGAAACCCTGCTATTAACGGAGCAACCTGGCGGGCGGACTGCTGTTCAAGGAATCGGATTACCTCTTCAGAAATAATTTCGTTTGCTGACACGTTCGCATCTTGAATTCCAATCAGAGGGTTCTGAGCACGTAGTGACCAAAGGGCATCTATATCGAGAAGAGTTATGCCATCAATGGAAGCAACAGCAGGGTCCACGTCACGGGGAACAGCAATATCGACAATTAGAAGCTCGTTTTCTGCTCGGTTCTCCATTATTTGTTCGAAAAGTGCATGATCAAGTAAGTAAGAATCTGAAGCAGTTGAAGTTAAAAGAACGTCACAGGTGACTAGTTGTTCGGTGAGCTGCTGGTACGGAACAGCATCTGCGCCAACGTGATTTGCTAGATCATTTGCTCGATCAAAGTTCCTATTGACAAAGGAAATCTGACCGGTTTCTAATTTCGCTAGGGAGGTTGCCACACCTTGCCCGACCTCGCCAGCGCCAAGAACAAGAATCTCTTTATCTGATAAGTCCCCAAGGTGATCAAGGGCCATTTCAACGCATGCTTGTGCAACGGAAGAACGGTTCCTAGACAAATCGGTTTGTGTTCGGACTCGTTTACCGACTTCTAGGGCACGCCGAAATACCTCATTGATTACTGTCGCACAAGTGCCTTCTTCTCGGGCGCGTTCCCAAGCAACCTTTACCTGATGCTGAACTTCATTTTCGCCAACTACTGCTGAGTCAAGTCCGCATGTAACAGAAAAAAGGTGCTGGACAGCTTCGTTATCATAATGGGCATAGAGATAATCATTAAAATCTTCTGGAGCTATTTTGGCGGTATCAGCAAGAAAGTCACGGACATCCTGATAGGCGCCGTGAAACTTCTCTGCATAAACATAAACTTCGGTCCTGTTACATGTTGATAGTACAAGAGCTTCACTAATATTTCGACATCCGTGGACTCCTGCGAGAGCTTTTGACAACGCTTCTTCGCCAATAGCAAATTGCTCGAAAAGATCGAGCGGCATTGTCCTATTATTTACTCCGATTACTACAAGAGACACGCTGTGAGATCCTTGACTGGTTTCTGCCCGATGTGGGCTATTTATAGCTTCGCCGAGACTGAAGAAATCTGCCAAACTGAAATCAATTTTGATTACAGAAATGCCTTAAATCCTTAACATCTCATCTCTAACATACCCTGTTTTTCATGGGGATAGGAGCCCGAAGGTTAAGAATCCGACCTATTGTTCTATCGCGCTAAAAAAAATAACTGTGTAACTGAAGCAACAAGAATCGCTGCTATTAACACAAAGACCACAATTGTTGTAGCGTTCCTCATCGTTCCTTTCTCAACGTAACTGGGATTGCATTTCTGCGTTCATCATCCACAGGAGTGAGCTCGATCTGCTGGCCTTCAAAAAGACTCAGCTCCTCCGCTGCGGAGCGTCCGAACATTGCGATACTAATAAGGCCAGAGGAATCAGTAATAAGACCAATTTCAGAACTAGGGATAGCTTCAAATGTTTCAACTTTGACTACCCGTCTCGATGTTTCTCCGGATCGAAGCATGAAAGTCTCTCCAAGGTCTTGGATATCTTCTGGGGAAAGGTTGAGCTGGAGATTGCCGAAACGGTCTTGCCAAAGAACTTCTCCTGAAGCTACCTCTCCATTTACTCCCCCTACTGGAAGTATGCCAGGCCGAAGCGAGTAGACAGGGACTGGGCTTCCTAATTCGTCGAGAGGAACACCTAATGTTAAATGAGCAGCTACTGGCGCAAAGATGTCTCTGCCGGCGAACGTGGAGGAAAGAGCCGGTAAGTGAAAACTGGGATTATTAAGCTCCACTGCTCGAGTTGACTCTCCCAACATTGCTATTCCTGGAGGTAGTAACCCATTGTCAGGGCCGACAAACACATAGTCACCTCCATTTACTTCGACCGCTACTCCCTTACGTGAGCCTCCTACACCAGGGTCAACAACAGCGAGAACTATACCTTTGTCTAGGTATTGAGCAGAGCGGGCAAGCGTCAGTCCCCCTGCTCGAATGTCATGAGCTTTAACATTATGGCTGATATCAATAACCTTTGAATCAGGAGCCAGCGAATGAATCACCGATTTTACAACACCTACAAATTCATCCTTGGTTCCATAATCACTTAGGAAACTTATTGTAGGGTTCCGTCTACTTACCATGATTCAATCTTATTTGGAGGAGGGAATTCTATACAGATTTTTTTGAGAATAAGTCAACCGGTCTGGTTGTATCGTTCTGCCAAATACTGATCTACATCGTCTTCACGAATGCGGTAGGACTTACCTACTCGAGCGGCACGAATCTCGCCAGCTTTAATCAATCTATAAACTGTCATCGATGACACTCGCATGAGATCTGCTACTTCACCTACTGTCATAAATTCTGATGAGTTCTTCGAGACGTTCGACATCTTCTTCCTTAAAGGCTGTTCGGCGTCACCTTAGGGCACTGAGAGAAAAGTGCAAATCCAACAACACATTCAAGGAAAATATATCTAAGATCCGAGCTCATCCGCTCTTTGAGTTGCAGCTGATACAGCGTCAATGAGTATTTCTTGGAATCCGCGATCCTTAAAAACAGATATTGCGGCTGCGGTGGTTCCATTTGGAGATGTGACTGCATTACGGAGTTCTTCAGGGCTTTCTTGAGAGCTCGTTAGAAGAGTCGCAGCCCCAAGAAGTGTTTGTCGGACAAGAAGGTCCGCGCTTTCATGATCTAGTCCTTCATTGATACCAGCCTTTGTCATGGCCTCGGCTAGGGCGAAAACATATGCGGGGCCAGATCCACTAACACCTGTGACAGCATTGATCAGTTTTTCATCCATAACGATTGTTTTACCTACAGCTGTAAAGATAGATGCAGCCCATTCAACATCAGTCGAAGAAGCACAACTTCCCGGTGATAGTACTGACATCCCTTCATTGATCATTGCAGGAGTGTTCGGCATGACACGGATCACGCGTGTCTCTGAAGGAAGGTAACTCTCCAGTGCTGAGATCGTTACTCCTGCCGCAATGGAAATAAGGCGAACCGGAAAAATTGAGGATAGCTGTTCACAAACCCTTTGTACTTGGTCTGGTTTCACTGAAAGCAGAACATCGCTAATTTTCTCTGGATTTTCAATGACTCTGAGATCAGGGTAGATCTCTTGCAACTGAACTCTTCTCTCCTCCAAAGGTTCTACAACTGTAATGGCATCCGATTCGGCCCAACCAGAACCGATTAAGCCAGCGGCTAAGGCTTCCCCCATCTTTCCACCACCTACGATCATTAGTTCTGATGCCATATATGAAAACTAGTAGGTCAGTGACTCGAAAGGGTTAAATCTCGAAAACTCTTGTGACCTTAATTAGAAGCTCTGCTTTTGAAACGGCTTGCAAAGCCCAGTTGAAGTGAAGGTTTAAAACATTCTTCTACCGTTGAGTAGATAGTGCCAATAACCCAATCAAGAGTGTCATCATTTATGGCTTCACTACTTATTTGACCTGAAAGGTAAACTGCGTCTTCGCTACCGATACCAAAAGAAATCCCATACAGTTTTGCATTTTTCCGAAGGAGGTAATGGAAAACCTCCTGTATATTTTCTTCAGGCGAAGGCATAAAATACGTTTCGAAATGAAGGGTACGCTGGCCAAGCGTGAGAAGAACCATGGAGTTGTCTTTCTCTTCGCCAGCAATGCGAACAAACCATCGTCGCTCTTCTTCATTGTGTTCAACCGATTGAACAAGGGTTTTGCTACTCAATTGGTTAGCAAGCCACCCCGCAATAATTTCAGTGAGTTTGGAAAGTCTCTCTGCAGAAATGGGTAAGTCAGGCATGTATTTATTGGCAATCAACTAGTGCTCTAGAAGTTACAGAAGAGTAAAGGTTGAGCATTTGTTCAGAGGTCTTTGCCCATGAGTACTGTTTTGCTTTCTCAGCAGCGCTCATAGCCATTTCTGCTCCGTGTAGAGGACTCTCAAGAATTTGACGGGCGCAATGGGCATATAGTTTCGGATCTCGTTCATCTAGGAGATATCCCGTTATGCCGTGTATTACAAGATCTTTGAGACCCCCAACTGATGCCGCTATAACCGGAGTTCCACATGCGGCCGCTTCAAGTGCTACTAGTCCGAAGGATTCAGATTTACTAGGAACAATCACCAGATCTGAAGCTCGATAGTAGGTGCTTAAAATGTGATGAGGTTGGGGAGGTATAAAGCGGACTTGTTTTTCAATACCTAATTCCTTAGCTCGTTGTTTGAGTTCTCTTACTTCTTTATCCCCGTGCACGCCGCTTGCTCCACCAATTATCAAAAGAACTCCAGTTTCTGTTTGCAATTCTGAGAACGTTTCCAGAGCCAAGCCAGCCCCTTTTAGCGGCTGTAAGCGTCCTACGTACATCACAATAGGGCCGCTGCTAATACCGATTGCAGATCGAGCGGCGTCTTGGTTGCCGGGAGCAAAGAGAGCATGTTCTACGCCGAGAGGGACTACAGCAATTCTTTCTTGAGGAGCCCCATAGAATTCCTCCAGTTGATTAGCTTCAGCAGTACTATTCGCCACAATAATGTCAGAACAATCAATAATCTCCTGTTCTTTCTTTACACGGTCGCTTGTTTCAAACTCTCCGGAGGAAATCTTAGATTTCCCTAGGGTATGGAAAGTCGTAACAAGAGGGAGACCGAGCCGATGCTTGAGACCATGTCCTGAAACTCCAGAAAGCCAGTAATTTGCGTGGAGGACATCAGCTTTAGGGCCAAATAGTAAATCTCTTTCCACGCCTTCTGAGAAATCATCAACTACATCGGGTAGTTCTTCCTTTTCTAATTCTGGGTCACCTGCATCAATATGGACTAGTTGCACTCCAGGCTCAATCATGACTTTATCCGGTAGATCTTTTCTCCAGCGGCGGACATAAACTGAACACGTCGCTCCGCTATGAGCTAAGGAACTGACAAGCTCCCTGATATACACATTCATCCCACCGGAGTCACCATGTCCTGGCTGGACAAATGGGGATGTGTGTAGTGACAAGACTGCTACATGCTCATTCACGTATCTGCTCTCAGAAGTATCGTTACTATCCACTGGATTCAGACTACTACTCATATGCTCCTCCTGAAACGGGAGGAAGTATTGCGACTTCATCTCCATCAAACACTTCATCATCCTCATGGGCTGGGTTTCCATTAACCCAGATCTGACATACGGGCAGAATAGACGCAAAGTCTGAACCGAATTTTTCAACTGCTAGTTGTATAACTTCGCCAACAGTTTGTGCATGAAAATCTATTTGATTTTGTCCAGCAATTTCTCGGACAGACGCAAACAAACGTAAAGTAACCACAAGTAAAGACTAGCGTGTGGAGATTATGACCCGATTGTTTCTGGTCCGACATGGCCAATCAGAATGGAACGCACTTGGAAAATGGCAGGGGCAAGCAGATCCTCCTCTGAGCGAACTCGGAACAGAACAGGCTTTCCGAGCTGCGTCTCGACTTCCTCCATTTGGTCTTTTAGCTGCTTCAAGTTTGCGAAGAGCTGTCCAAACAGCAAACATTTTTGCTGATGCGATGTCATGGAATCCTAATGAGATCGTTATCGAAGACCGGATTAAGGAAAGGGACGCTGGGGCATTTAGCGGCCTTACAAGAACGGAAATTGACGAACGATTTCCTGGCTATCTGGGAAATGATATTTGGCCAGATGACTGGGAATCAGATAGTGATTTAGTCGATCGTCTTCTAACTGGATTAGAGAGAGTTATATCTTTTTTAGATGAGTCTTCGAATGCTGAATGTAAGAACGTTGTAGCTGTTTCTCATGGTGGTTGCATCTATGCACTAGAAAATCTCTGTGGAGAGAAATACGAGCGTATACCTAACCTTGCAGGAAGATGGTTTGAAATATCTGGAGGTCAAATAACTCTTGGTGAGCGAATGCATCTACTCCCTCCAGAAGAGGAAACACTCGCTGACCATCTTGTGATCTAGGTTATCTAGTACCTCCGGTGGGATTCGAACCCACGATCTTCGGATTAAAAGTCCGCTGCCTTACCAGGCTTGGCTACGGAGGCATATTTTTAACTCATCGAATTGAACAGTCTAACGATTCTATTAGTCTCCCCTCTATATGATACGAATTGAGTTTGAAACTTTCTAATTAGTTTCAGTTTCTATAGTCTCAAGTACTTTGCAAGGGTCGACATTCTTGAGTGTAAATACTCTTTCAACGCTTCTATAGACTGTCTCTATATTGAGTTCGCCAGATTCAATGCTTTCCTCTATCCGATCTAACAGGTGGGAAGCTTGCTGTGGGTCTGCAATCATAACAATGTCAACACCAGCACTCAGCGCCATGACAGCTGCTTCTTGTACTGTCCATCTCGCTGAAATAGCACCCATCCCTAGTGAGTCAGTGAAAACTAAACCGTCAAAACCCAGTTCCTGGCGTAAGATACCTTCAACAGCTTCACTAGACAGTGAAGCCGGAAGGCCACCAGTTAAACCAGGGACTACTAGGTGGCCTATCATTACGGCGCGACTATCATTCAACAACGCCTGATATGGAAGTATGTCTGCGTCACGAAGAACTTCGATGCTTGGTGTTGTGGCTAAACCCAGATGACTGTCTTGAGAAGCACTCCCATGACCGGGGAAGTGTTTGAGGACTGGCACGATACCTGCTTGTTCAAACCCTGCAATGACAGCTCCAGCGTTACGAATCACTGACTGTGGGTTATCTGAAAATGATCTGTCACCTATACCAGGCCCTTGCCCTATATCCACTACAGGGGCTAGAACAATGCCTATACCCAAATTCAACAAGCCTTTCCCATATTCAATGAACATCTGTTCAATGTCTTCTAGTGGCATCGATGACAATTCTGCTGCTGAAGGCAATCTTCCAAGTTCAGCTTGGAGTCTTTGGACTCGTCCTCCCTCTTCGTCAGATGCGATGATCAATGGAAAAAGGTCAGTGGATACGCTTTCTACAAGTTCATGGAGTTCTTCTCTATTTGGTGATCCCAAAATCCCCACAAATCCTATTTCATGATTTTCTGATAACTGAGCCACTGTAAAGAAATCAGTAGGGTAAGCAAGCGTCATAATAAGTTGCCCCAACAAGGAACGGATTGGAATTCTAGAAAGACACTCTTCTTTAGGTGTAGCAGTCGGCTCAGGTGTAGCAGTCGGCTCAGGTGTAGCAGTCGGCTCAGGCGTAGCAGTCGGCTCAGGCGTAGAAGTCGGCTCAGGCGTAGGAGTCGACTGTGGGCTTTCAAATAGTGATACTTCAGGTTCGATGGTGGTGGAACACGACAGGACAAATCCTAAGAAAACTATCAGTGGGAAGAAACGAAGGCTCACAGCGATAGGTTATGTGATTAAAGGGATTTTCACACCAGAGAAAGGGATTGGTATATGGCGATACTAATAGATAATCCCATTTGGCCTTTTCGTGGAGAGCGCTGGGCCCACCTTATAAGTGATGAGAGCTATGAAGAGCTCCACCAATTCGCTGCAAGCATCGGCATACCTAAACATACCTTTCAAGACGATCATTACGACATTCCAAAACGTCTATGGCAAACTGCTATAGATGCTGGAGCGATACATACCGAACCCCGTGAACTAGTCAGAAGGTTAAGAGAAGCCGGATTACGAAAGCGAAAAGCTAAATAAGGAAACCTCAAAAATTTAACCCGAGTTAAGATTCAGCCACAAAGATCTGGAAGAATGGACGATACTAAACTGGATTTGGTCTAGAAAGCTAGAGAAACCTTATTGATGCAAACCGAAAATATTCAACTTACCCTCCCTGCTTCGGAAGAATATGAAGAGATAGCCCAAACTGCAATTGCTCATTTAGCAATCCGACGAGGATTCACTCTTCATGAAGTCGAAGACTTACGCTTAATCATGAGTGAAACAACGAGGCTACTCTTGGAATCTAAGAATAAGACTGAAAGCATCCACTTAAGCTACGAAGTTACTAAAGAGCATTTAAAAATGGAAGCACATCTGGATGAATCAGTGGCTGACCCCTTACCTCAGGAAAGCATCAATAGATTTACTGAAACAGTAAGTGAACTCCTTGACCATTTCCGTATCGACAATGAGAAAAACTGCGTCATCCTGACAAAGCACCGTTTGACCTCAGGAAGCTAATTTAAGCCTGTCGAGCCAAATCCTCCTTCTCCTCGTTCGCTTGAAGGAAGAGAATCCATTTCATCAAACTCAACTTGTTCAACTTTCTGGATGACTAGTTGGGCTATCCGTTCACCTCGGACAATCTCGAATGGTGTATTCGGATCCGTATTGATAAGTAGAACTTTCAGTTCTCCCCTGTAGCCGCTATCTATAAGTCCCGGGCTGTTAAGCACCGTAATGCCGTTCTTTACTGCTAACCCACTTCGTGGCTGAACAAAGCCGGCATATCCTTCAGGAATAGCTAAAGATAGTCCTGTGGGCACCAAAGCTCTACCTCCACCAGGCTGGATGGTCATGTCTTCAGCTGCCAACAAGTCACAACCAGCATCTCCCGCTTTCGCATATTTAGGCAAGGGAAGATCGGGGTCCAAACGTTTTATTGGAAGTTTCATCACTGGCGAAGGATACACCCCTTAAGAACTTTCTGCTTAATAGAACAAGATTCTTCTATGCGCATGAAGTGACTGAGAATGTTTTAGAATCAGCGAACATGCTTGCTTGGATTGATCTTGAGATGACCGGCCTAGACCCGGAACTACACGTAATTGTAGAAATCGCAACACTTATAACTGACGATCAGTTGAATTTAGTTGCTGAAGGGCCCGATCTTGTTATATCTGCAACTAAAGAGGAACTAGGAAAAATGGATCCAGTTGTTGTTGAAATGCATACCAAAAGCGGCTTACTTAATGAAATCAAAGCATCAGAAATTTCGCTCGATGAAGCGGGGAAACAGACCTTGTCCTTCTTAATGGAACACATTCCCAAAAAAGGCACTGTCCCCCTATGCGGAAATTCGATAGGGACAGATCGAAGGTTTTTAGCTAAGTGGCTTCCTGACATTGAAAATTTTCTTCATTATCGTTCTGTCGATGTCACCAGCATAAAGGAATTAGGTAAGCGATGGTTTCCTGAAATTACTGAAGCCGCCCCAGAGAAAAACGGCGGACATAGAGCAATGGATGACATTAAAGCTAGCTTATTTGAACTTCAGTATTACAGAGATACCCTTTTCATCACTCCAAACAAGGACAATCAGGTTCCTTAAATAGAACTGAGAAAGATCTAAGATTTGACCCGCCCAATAAAGCAAGAGCAGGAGACTGCTTCGGAAGAAATCTCTGAGGTCGCATCGGGAGTGCTTAGGGCACAGCTTCCTGTCAACTTGCCAGGACTCGGGCATGTAAACTGCTACGTCTTAGAAGATGAGCGTGGAATCGCTGTTATCGACCCTGGACTTCCGGGTGACGACTCATGGAAAGCATTAACAGCGAGACTTCAGATCGCCGGATACAAGCCTGAGAATATTCATACTGTCATTGTGACTCACTCCCATTTTGACCATTTTGGAGGAGCTGAAAGAATCAGAGAAGTCTCCCACGCAGATATTCTGACTCACGAGCATTTCAGAAATGCATTTAGCAGCAGGGAGCTCTTGGAAAGTGAAGACTCGGATGACCTCGACCCAAACTCTGAAGAGGCTCAAGAAAAAGTAATTGAGCGAATCTTTTCTGAAAGGCTTCCATGGGGATCGAAAAGAAAAATGCCACCTAGAGAAGAAATAGAGCGTTTTAAGCAAATGGGTAGATTCAACTCATCTTGGTTCAAAACCCCAACTCCTACTGTTGAAGTTCGCGACCTCGACACGATATCTCTTGCTCGCCGCGAGTGGATTGCCGTACATACCCCTGGACACACCAATGACCATTTGTGCCTATGGGACCCTGTTAATGGCATCATGTTTTCTGGGGATCATGTACTCCCGACCATCACACCGCATATAGGTGGTATTTCTCCCGAAAAAGATCCCCTAGCGAAATTCTTTGAATCCTTAAAAAAAATGACGACGTTCGAAGGAGTATCTATAGCTTTACCAGCACATGGTCACCCATTTGTAGATCTTGGAGGTCGAGCTATAGAGATTATTGAACATCACGAGGAGCGGCTCGAAACCATACGAAAAACTGCCCTTAGTCTTCCTGATGGGTCTGTTACTGAATTTATGAAAGTGTTGTTCAGTGAAAGGGCATGGGGAGATATGGCTGAAAGCGAAACATATGCCCACCTAGAACATCTTCGAGAATTAGGCGAATTACACAAAACTGAAGATGAGGGTATTTCCCGCTATTCGAAAGAAACGCGCCCGTAAAGTCCTCTAATCAGGGATGAAATTAATTCATTTGACAAAGAGACATAGAGCTGCTCCCCTAGATACAGGCATAAATTTGGCTGTAAATCCCTTTTTCTAATGGATCTTGGGTGGAGGAGCTCAAGCCTTACAATATGATTGGTACTCCTAGAGATACCTTCTACAAGGAAAGAAATCAGCATGGTGTTACTTCAACGCACTTCTAGAAATTTGGCTCGGGTTGATTCTGCGCGCCCTGATTCTTTGATGATCACATCAGAGAAATTCGCTGACTTTTCTTGTACCACTAATGGCTTTACACATACAGGTCATTTTTGGTCTACGACCTATAAGCCTTATGCCGGTCGGCCGAAGGAGTTTCATTTCTAAATAAATTGACATATTTAGATAAAAGACT
Organism: Actinomycetota bacterium; assembly: GCA_902565595.1. Classification (GTDB taxonomy): domain Bacteria; phylum Actinomycetota; class Acidimicrobiia; order Acidimicrobiales; family UBA8592; genus UBA8592. The sequence goes on along the minus strand of CACFFD010000003.1, from coordinate 23,906 downwards.
TACGAGGCCGTCGGATAGATCCGGTGGCTTTCTTCTTTTTCTCCCATAAACCAATGAAAGGAAACAACAATGACATTGACAACTTTTGAATATCCCCTCGAAGAATGGCAGGCCTTAGCAAGTTGTTCTGGGATTCCAGGAACTGTAAAGAACATGTTCTTCTCTGAGGAGATCCATGAAATCAGTCAAGCGAAATCAGTCTGCGCATCGTGTCCAGTGATCTCCCCATGCTTAAAAGGCGCCATCGAAAGAGAAGAGCCGTGCGGAGTATGGGGTGGGCAATTGTTCATGAACGGAAAGGTTTTAATGATTAAACGAAGACGAGGTAGACCCTCAAAGATTCCCCGTCCAGAAGAACAAATGCCGCAAATCCCTGTTCCGGAAGATCTACAAGATCTCCTCAAGACAGCGTAGGCCGTCGCAAAGGACAACCCCATAAAGAAATATAGAGCAACGGACAAAGCGAGCTCTAACGGACAAAGCCTCCTCGGGCACCTTTACGGTGCTCGAGGAGTGGGGTTTTGGAAACCCACATGAGCTAGGCGTTTCTCTTTGCCGAGTTAGCTGTCCGGTGTGCCTTTTTCTACGGTAGGTTTCATGGAAGATATGACTATTGATTTTCCAGTTGAACAGAATGATTTAGAACCGCGAAAGAAAAGCCGTGTTATTCCCATAGCCGTGGGACTGTTCATTTTTGTTCTTTTAGTTTTAGTCATTACAGAATGGGCCGTGGACTCCTCAGGAGGGAAGTCAAAAATATTCTCTCCATCGGTGGAACTCGCAGACGGTGAGGGAATAGCATACGATTTTGACCTACTTCAAGGAACTCCGGCTGTCATCAATTTCTTTGCATCATGGTGTACTCCATGCAGAAAGGAGATGAGTGAAATTGAAGAGATCTCCAAAACATGGGGGGATCGCGTAGTTTTCATAGGTATTAACAGCCAGGAGACAAATATAGATGAAGCAAAAAAACTTGTAGATGAAACCGGAGTAACCTACACAATTTTATATGGTGGTGATGGAAAACTTTTAGAGGAAGTAGGTGCCATCGGAATGCCTTTCACACTCTTTATTAATCCAGATGCCTCTATTGCTGGAAGGTACTTGACCGCCTTGAACCGTAACGAATTAAACCAATACCTTGAAAAGTACTTCGGCTGATGGTTGATGTAGATTTGGCTTTCCCGCTTGCAGCGGGTTTAATAGCAGCTTTTAATCCCTGTGGGTTCGCTATGCTTCCTGCCTATCTTGCGTTTTTTTTAGGTAATGAACTGAAGAATCCCCCTGACGGATATCAGGGCTTTCTAAACGGCGTAAAGGTTTCTTTAACGCTCTCTGCTGGATTTGTTTTCGTCTTTGCATTAGTTGGCATACTCACAAATACTGTAATTTCTGAAAATTCCATTGAAGAAAGAGCAGGGTATATAACATTCCCCATTGGGATAGTTTTAATTCTTTTGGGCTTAGCAATGATCCGCGGTTACCACCCAAATTTGAAGATTCCAGGACTCCGTATAACAAACTTAAATAGGCAATTACCATCGATATTTCTGTTCGGCGTCTCATATGCGATTGTCTCTATAGGCTGTTCAGCACCCATTTTTTTCATAACAGTAGGAAGTGCCTTCAGCCGTGATGGGTTTACAAATGGAACAGCAGTGTTCATTACCTACGCTCTCGGAATGAGCATCGTAGTAACTTTTCTAACAATCAGTCTGGCGATGACACGAACCATGATTGCAAAAAATATGAAACGCGTCCTGCCATACTTAAACCCTCTTTCAGGGCTACTACTTACAGGAGCGGGACTTTTCCTTACATCATACGGCTGGTGGGAAATCCAAGTATCGAAAGGAAACTACGCATCTAATACCTTTGTCGACCTTTCACTGAGGGGTTCCGGTCGATTAAGTACCTGGGTCGACAACGTTGGAAGCGGACGCTTTGCTATGGCGTGTTTAATGCTTGTTATGCTTTCTTTCGTTTGGATTTTAACTTCCCAGTTAGAAGCGAGTTTTAAGCGTTACCTAATTCGGAGTTTTTCCTTACTGTTCGTATTAGCTCTAGATCTATTTGCATACGATTTTGACCTTCTTCTTGTACCAGCTATTCGTACGATAGGGGATTTCCCTGAACGTATTTCGAATTGGTTCTCAAATCCACTTCGATGGTCAACACTCTGGGAGCTATTTACATTTCTCTTCCTTATTACTCTTATATGGGTAGGTGTTCGCTCAAGCCTTCATTCTTTGCCCAAATCTCAATTATTCCCATCACAAGAGCCCTCTAAAGAAGAAAGCGCCTCCTAGCTTATGATTACGAAGTTGCTGGAACGTGAAGATGTGAATGAAGAGCTTGAACTTCGGTCATCTTTTGGCTTTATGGCCTACCATGGCGGTTCTTTGGAGAAAGCAACGGATGTCATAGCTCGCGAGGCTGCAGAACGTTCGAATTCTTCCTACTATGGCCTTATTCAAAGCGATGAGGATCCGGTACATTTTGCATCTACACAGTTACTTGAGGAGAAAAGTCATTTACTTCAACGTTTCCTTGATCACGTCAAAATTGTTATAACCATTCATGGGTACGGAAGGGAACATCTGTTTTATTCGGTCCTATTGGGGGGAAGAAATCGACAATTAGCTGATCACTTTGCCCCAATTCTTCAGGAAGCACTCCCAGATTATGAATTTGAAACTGTCCTTGAAAATATACCGAAAGAACTTCGTGGACAGCACCATAGAAATCCGGTTAATTATCCACCTCTCAAGGGCATCCAGTTGGAACTCCCCCCCCACTCTTCGCTGGAACCGTGATGAGTGGGGGTGGTCAGATAGAGGTGGCATAGGCCGAGCTAAACATGTTGATCAATTGATCGACGCCTTAGTGCTGGGAGTTAAAAAATGGGAACGAAAAGTTGACCTAACTACATAAGTGAAGCTCCACCGTAGCGGTACCTGTTTCATCAGTAGTCTGACCACAAGGAGCTTTCAACGATCTTTGTGAGGGTTCCGCACCGATTGGAGCTTCATTAACTATTCAATCCGATTCCACTTGGAATTACTAATCACTCCGCGCTTATTAACCTGAACGTAACACTCTTGTAATGGCAGCTTCGAGGGCCTTAAGGCCCTCGAAGCAGTAACCGTCAATATTAAATTCGACTTAACTTACGAATCGGGCGTATGTCACATCAAATGAGTTCTCAAAGTACTCTGATCCCTGAGCAAACATATCCTGATACGTTTCGTCAGTACTCCAGGTCTCTACCATTGTTCTAAGTTCTTGAAGAGAATCTGCGTAGTTGACAAAGATGATCTCATATTGATCTCCTGTAACTGGGGCAATAAGGCCGGCTTCAGTTCCTGAAATTTCAGAAACATGGTCTGCTACCTTCATAATGAGTTCTAACCCGTCTTGGAAATGCGTGTGCCTTATGCGTCCTTTGTGCATTTGCGCAAAAGCTTTTCTTTCACCTGGTTGTCGGATTACCTGACCTATTTGATCCTGCACTTCACCTACAAATGATGCGAACATATTAAATGTTCCAGTCAATTCTTGATCGGACATGTAGCTTTCGACAAAGGACTGATAGTCGGACAATGAGGACCAGAAACCTGTTATCCAAAGCTTGTTTGGATTGCCACCAAGTTCTGTTGAAGTAGCCATAGCTGAACCATATTTCTGGTTCATTACTCCAATCATCTGAGCTCCGACAGCAATAGTCTCCTGAAGACGTCCAGGTAAAGGAACTATCTCTCTAGAAGTGACATACATAATATTCTCCTCCGAGTAATGTGAAAATCTTCCTCGAGATGAGAAAGCCCACAGTGACCTCTAATAAATTGTTAGGCTACACTAACAAACTAATTAGGAATTATGAAATTGAAGTATGGGTTTCATATCAATGGCATTACCAGCATCTAAAAGAAAGTAAGGACCCTAGGGGGCAAGGCGTTCAATCAACCAGCTATCACTCTCGCGGGTATACCTAAGACGGTCATGGAGGCGGTCAGGTCTTCCTTGCCAAAATTCAATCATTGTTGGTCGGATCCGATACCCGCCCCAATGTTCGGGTCTTGGAATACGCTCTTCACCAAACTTTTCTGCAATCTCCTTATAACGACTTATCAAGGTTTCGCGATCAGGAATAGCTTGACCTTGAGGGGATGCCCATGCCCCGATTTGATGCCCCCTTGGCCGCTGTGAAAAGTAATCATCAGATTCCTTCTCTGAGGCTACCTCAACTAGTCCGTGAACTCTTACCTGTCGATGTAAGGGTAGCCAGCCGAATGTTAAAGAGACCTTAGGCGAAAGCGAAAAAGACGTCGCTTTATCACTCCGATAATTCGTATAGAAAACGAACCCATTTTCATCAACTTTCCGAACCAAAACAAACCTAGATGAAGGATATTCTTCCTCATTTACACTAGCTATCACTGCCGCATCTGGTTCAGGAATTTGTGCTTCTTTAGCCTGGTCGTACCAAGTCTGAAACTGTTTTATAGGGTCGTCTAAGGCATTCGCAGTATCGATTCCCTCTTCTTCATACTCTTTTCGCAGTTCAGATAAGTCCACCTACTTATTGTCCCATGTATGTGGCGGTAGTGGCATTTCTTCCATCAACATAATGAACATAGTATTTCCGACTTTCTGCGCTACCGTCATGAGATGTGAGTAGTAGGCAATTCTTCGCAGTTTTTTTCGGCGGAGCTATCGGAGCATTATCTAGATGGGGGATTCTAGAACTTCTACCAACAATCACCCATTGGCCTTGGCAGATTGTTCTGATCAATATTTCCGGATCAGCCGCATTGGGAGTAATGGTTGGGCTCTTCACCAGATCCCGAGACAGTCTTCTCTTCTTAGCAGTGGGAGGTGGCTTCTGCGCTGCATTTACAACCTTCTCGTCGTTTACTGTTGAAATTGCATCAACTATAAAGACACAAGAGTATTTTGACGCGGTGAGTTTTCTCACTGCATCAATCGTTGGAGGATTCGCTGCATATCAAATGGGTAAGCACGTAGGTAATCCAAATAAAGCTGCCTTATGAGTTACGCCATGAATTCCAACTTGACTATTGTCGCATTTTTACAAAACAAGATTTTAACTTTTGTTCTATTTATTCTTCTTGCTGCTATTGGCTCGGTACTACGTTGGACCTTGCAAAATTCCCGTAAGTGGGGCAAACCATCAGGAACTTTTATCGCTAATATCATTGCTTCATTTCTCTTGGGAGTTCTCCTAGGAGGATCCCCTTCAGGTGAAGAAGTAACAATCATAGGGTCAGGGTTTTTGGGTTCTTTTTCTACATTCTCAACTGTGATGATGGAAGTAAGCGATGAACTAGAAAAGGGAAAAAGGAATTTAGCAAGCACGTACCTTGCTGCATCGATTATTACCGGCGTGGCAGCTGCTTTTCTAGGATTAGAGGTCGGAGGGAGATGATCTATTAGCATTAAGGGTATGCATGATCCTATTTCGCTAGTTGTCTGGTCAGATTTCTTATGACCATGGTGTTACGTTGGGACAGTTCGTCTTGAAGATGTAGAGCAGCACTTCGGCAATCAGATCCAAATAACCTGGAAGAGTTTTCTCTTAAAGCCTGAAATAAAGACCCCAAACCGTGAGAAGTTTGAGAACTATTCCCAAGGCTGGAAAATGATTCAGAATCAGGAACCTAGGGTAAAATTTCGACCTTGGGAAGGTAATTCTACCCCTCCTACTGGAAGCCTTCCAGCACAAATAGCGCACAAGCTGGTGTCGGATCTTTGGCCTCAGATGGCTATGCCTATGCATCACCGTCTACTTGAAGCTTATTTTTCAGAGAATAGAACAATATCTGACTGGACAGTACTTGCTGATTTAGTGTCTGAAATAGGTGAGGATTCTTCTCTCTTTCTTCAGAAACTTGAAGAGCAGAAGAGCGACCTAGCTGATCGGGTGATAGCCGACCACAACGAAGCAGTAGGTCAGGGGATCACAGCGGTACCTACTACTCTAATCAATCATGTTCTTCCAGTTCCTGGGGCGCAGGAAAGCGAGACATACATTAACTGGATTGAGCGTATCATTGAGCGCTCTGAATCTTCCTAGTAAGGAGATGCTACCTATCTTCGTGTGTCCGGAGTTTTAGACGGTCAATCTTGTCAGATGCATTTCTAGGCAATCTGTCCGTAATCCGGATTGCTTCGGGCAATTTGTAGGAAGCTAATAGCTTCTGAGAATGTTCTCTAATATCCTCAATCGTCGGCGGGTCATTCATGTCTTTAGGTACGATAACTGCGACACCTATTTCTCCCATGATTTCATCTTTCCTTGGTATGACAGCAACCTCAGAGACGTTGCTATGCGTCGATATGACCCGTTCAATTTCTAGTGGAAAAATGTTATATCCGCCTCGGATAAACATTTCACTAGTTCTTCCAGCTAAATGAAAACAACCTCTGGTGTCTTGAAACGCTAAATCGCCAGTTCTAAGCCATCCTTCGACAATGGTTTCCTCTGTTGATGAAGGGTCATTCCAGTAGCAACTCATCACAGCATTAGAACGTATCCATATCTCGCCAATATCACCGGCGGTGACTGGTCTCCCTTCTTCATCCCTGATAGTTGCCTCAATTCCTGGTCGAGGTCGTCCAACCGTATATAGGGCTTCCTCATCATCAGCATCTAGTGACGTTCCTAACCCCACTCCTCCGGATTCTGTAGAGCTATAACGGATTGACCAAGGAGCGCCAAAGAACTCTCGACCTGCTTTCACTAGTTCAGGAGAGGCCAGAGCTCCGCCAGTGACAATCGCTTTCACACAATCAAAATTAAATCTATCTAGTTCATTTACCTGAAGCATCAAAGCAATTTGAGGAGCTATTGCACTAACTGCAGAAATACGGTGGTCATGTATCAATTGTAAAACAGGTTCAGCCTTCCACTTCTCTATTAGGTGGGTGGTTCCCCCACTTGCCAGCAACCATGGCAACTTGGTCATAACGCCAACGTGTGCGAATTCTGTGCTTGCATAGCGGTGGCCAGCACCGCCCCAAGCACCTCCAGTGTCGATAGTGCTTATCGCTTGAAGTTGACGATTTGTAAATAAAGCACCTTTGGGAATTCCGGTACTTCCAGAGGTGAAGCAAATACAAACAGCTCTATCAATATTGAACGGAAGAATACTAAGTTCGTCACTCTGTACTCTGTTACTTCTCATGAAGAAACCCGAATCTGAAGAGGTCTCAACCAGCTCGACTTGAGCATCCCTTAATTCTGGAGCATCAATACTTTGGGATGTTAGGACCAAGTCGGGTTCAAGAGTCTTTAAAACTTCTAGCTGTTCGGATTCGGTAAACCTTGGATTGATTCCTGCTGTAACAGCACCCAACTTTGCAGCAGCTAGGTAACTAAGAATATATTCGATTCCGCTGGGAAGGCATAAGGCGACTACTGACCCTTCGCTTAATCCTTTCGTTCGCATCCATGCTGCTACTTCGTCAGATAACAGATCTAGTTCTCTGTAAGTGATTGTCTTACCTTCATGGGATACATACGCCACTGTTTCACTAAATTTTTTTCCGGTTTGACGTATGGCCTCAGGAAGCATAGCTAAAGTTTTACATGAGTTTTCCTGAGTTTCACCCCTAAGTCGGTATTTACCGCATGCGAAGATTAAATGCTTAGGGTTAATTCCATATGATGGGGTTCCTCTGCGGATAGTCTCAATGGAGTGATTGATTTACGAAAACTTCGCGAAGATGAAAATTACCGAACTGGAATAACCCATAAAGGTGTTGATCCAGAAATATTGGATGAGCTTCTTGAATTAGATGCGGCCTGTCGAGCTTTGCAAGGTGAAGTAGAGCAATTGCGTTCAGAGCAAAACCGTGCTTCGAAAGACATTGGCAGAGCATCCCCCGAAGAACGCGAAGGGAAAATAAACATCGCTGCCACTATCAAAAGTAAACTTCAAGAAGTCGAAGCAGAATATGGGCGAGCTTCTGAATCCCTAAGTGAAATTGCAATAACAATTCCAAATCCAGCTGATCCTCGATGCCCAACTGGTGGAGAAGACGACTATGAGGTTATCGAGATTGTCGGGGAGAAAACTGAACCCCCTCCTATGGACCATGCCGAATATGGAGAGTACATGGGGTGGATAGAAATCGAAAAAGCGGCTGAAAACATGGGTAGCCGGTTCGCCTATTTAATGGGTGAAGCAGTCCTTATCGAATTTGCCCTTGTTCAGTTCACCCTCTCAAAGTTAGTAAGTCATGGCTTTACACCAGTCGTTCCACCTGTCCTCGTCCGAGAACAGATGATGTTGGATGCTGGTTTTTTCCCTACAGATAGACAGCAGGTCTATGAACTGGCAGAAGATGATCTGTTTCTTACTGGTACTAGCGAAGTAGCTCTCGCCGGCCTTCACCGGGGGGATCTCCTTGATGCCGAAGATTTACCTATTAGATTCGGTGGCTTCTCCTCATGTTTCCGAAGAGAGGCCGGTACTTACGGAAAAGATACAAGTGGAATTTTCCGAGTCCATCAATTCGATAAAGTGGAAATGTTCTCCTTCTGCGACCCCCTCAATAGTTGGGATGAACTGGAGAATCTTCGCAATTTAGAGCAAGAGATCCTAAATGAACTCGAACTGCCGTACAGAGTTATTCTAGTAGCCGCAGGGGACCTCGGTGCTCCTGCAGCTTTGAAGTATGACTGTGAAGTGTGGTTACCTTCAGAGGGGAGATACAGAGAACTTACAAGCTGTTCCAATTACCTCGATTACAGTGCTCGGCGGATGATGACACGAGTTCGGGGTGACGATGGTAACCCGCTCATCCATACCTTGAATGGAACAGCTTGCGCTATTGGAAGAACACTTGTTTTTCTTATGGAACATTGCCAGCAGCACGATGGAAGTTTCAAAGTTCCCAAAGTACTTCAACCCTTCTGCGGGCTTGATGTAATTCCACCCCCGACTACCTGAATTAGTCAAGATTTGTTGGAACTTTAGAGTCTTCAACTTTTGGTTCAACTAGGACCATCTCTGGCTGATTTCTTCTGCTCCATTGAAAGAACCGTGCTGCTATCCATACCCATAGATATATGCTTCCTACAAGTTTCATGACTAACCCTGCGAGTTGCTGATCTGTAGTGATATCTATCCCCCAAAGCCTGACTTGGTGGTCATACGCATCATAGAGAGCGCCTCCAGCGAACGTTAAAAAACCTGCTGGAACTGTAGGTACGACGGACATCAAGAAGAGGTACACCATTTGGGTAGGGAGGCTAATCCGAAATTCTTTCATTGGGTTGATAATTGGAAGCCACATCCAGAGGGAAGATATAAAGACAGCGAGATGCAGAAAGTAGTGAAATGAGCCACTCTCAATCGAGTAATTAACTGCAAATGGCAAATGGGTAACAATCACGACCAAGTTGTAGCAAATACCCGCTGCGATCGGATTTGAGATTCGCTTTGTAAAGGTTCTATCACCACCGAAAGTACTAAATATTGCCTTTGTTAGCCATACAGGAAGTGCAGAAAGAAATAGGGGTGGGACAATGAGTGAAATGATCATATGTTGAACCATATGAACCGAATACAGGTATTCTTCTGAAATATCGTGCATAGGCCAGTCAGAAGCAAACCAGAGGGCAAAGAGCGCCAGCCAAAATGCATAGAAATTCTTGCGTGTGTAGATTTCTTCATTTGGCGGAACCAAATTTGGTGCCACCACCTTAACGGAGTAACGGGCTAAAAGAAGAATACCTGCTATGAGAATCCACACCTCAGGGTGAAACTGGAATCTCCATATTTGGGGGTCGGCTGCAAGTACCACTACTTCAGCCTGCCATGTTTCTCACACAAAATAGCAAGTTTTTGGTTAACTTATTTGGGGTTTGGCTTTGTATCTTTGCAAGATTTTAATGGTGCCCGCCGGTTCCACCTTTGAATGAATACCCCAACCAAAATCCGGTTATCGCTGGTGGGACAAGAAGGAACATTACTTTAAGAATGGGATTCCAATCAGGTAGAAAACCGAATGCAAACGCCATCACAAAGTAGACAGGCCATGCGATACACAAGCCCAGGACCATCATTTTGGTGAAGATCGCATTGTCATCGCGCAGATGCATAAAGATTGCGGCGACAAGGAAGAACTTTATAACCATAAGAAATGACAGAGTGAGAACTAGAAGCCACTCCGGAGCTTGATGAACTGATTCAAAATAGGTGAAGACCTCAATCGCTGTAAAGACAGCGAGCACAATAGCAGTCTTAATGTAGATCCAGTCTTCTTGAACCCAAGAAACATTTTCTTCGGCGCTTTCGGTTAATTGGTCAGTTGTTGCCATCTGGTTTCTCCTATTGTGGGAAAAGGTAGACGATAGTAAATATAACAATCCATACAACGTCCACGAAGTGCCAATAGAGGCCTATGATCTCAAGTTTTTCCTCGTTTGCCGAAGTCAACTTTCCTCGCATCGACTGTATGTACATGGACATGAGCATAATGATTCCTACTGAAACGTGCACTCCATGGAAACCGGTAAGGGTAAAGAATGATGTACCAAACAGATTGGTGGTATAACCGAGTCCCTCACGATAGAAAACAGTGAATTCATAAACTTGACCACCGACAAAAATCGCTCCGAGAATAGCGGTTGAAAGTAACCATATCCTACAACGGCGGATGTCATTTCTCCGAAGCGCTGTAATCGCTAGAACAACTGTAAGAGAGCTCATCAGTAGGACAAATGAGCTTACAGAGGTGAAGGGAATATCAAACATCTCCTCGGGACCTAGGTCATCAGGGCCTATTCGGTCCTTGTACAGCATGTAGGTGGAAATAAGCCCGCCAAAGAGCAAGCAATCGGAACCTAGGAAGACCCACATCCCTAATTTGTCATTTGATACCCCAAGCGTGGATACGTGATCTTCACTGTGATCGTTAGATGTTTCGGTAGTTGCTGTTTCAGTCAACGGAAACCTCCTCAGAACTATTTTCATCTACTTCTTCAGCTCGTGTTTCTTCCGAAGTTCCATGAGCTTCATGGTCATGATGCCCATCATCATTTGGATCATCGACGGGTTCAAAGACCCAGCCATATAACCCGCCGAGAACAAATAGGCCTCCAACTACACATAGCCATAAATTGTAGATAAGTCCATAACCAATAATCGGTAGTCCTAGAGCTGCGACGATAGGCCAATAAGATGGCGAGGGGAGGTGTACGTTCGTGTTACTTCCGTCATGGGCAACCTCTTCTGCTGTTGCTCTTCTAACTACACGACCCGTTTCGTCTTTACCCCACTTTCTATGCCAGAACTCATCTTGACGTTCAACTTCAATTGTTTCATCAAAGTTGTGCTCTGGTACTGGCGAAGCAGTCATCCATTCAAGGGATCGTGCGTCCCATGGATCGGGTCCCGGTGCAGGGGTCTTTCCTGCTCGGTGAGCGCGCCAGCTTATAAAGACATTCGCAATGAACATAGCGGTCGCGACTGCAATCAAGAAAGCACCAATTGTTGCTACAAGATTCCACAAATCAAAGCCCTGACCTTCTGAGTAGGTTTGAATTCGACGGCTCATTCCCTGCAACCCAAGAATATGCATAGGCCCGAAGGTCAGGTTAAAACCGATGACCATAACCCAAAAGCTCGATTTCCCTATCTTTTCCGATAAGAAATATCCGAACATTTTTGGCCACCAGAAATAAAATCCGCCAAAGAATCCAAGAATAATCCCGCCGAAAATAACATAGTGAAAATGCGCCACGATGTAGTAGGTGTCGGTCTGTTGCGTATCAGCAGCAGCTAGAGAGTGAGTGACCCCCGAAAGACCACCGATGGTGAACATAGCCACGACTGATGTCGCATACAGCATTGGGGTTGTAAAACGTATTCGTCCACCCCACATAGTTGCAAGCCAATTTAATATCTTTACACCAGTCGGGACGGCGATAAACATTGTTGAAACTGAGAACGCTGCTACAGCAACAGGTCCGATTCCTGAAGCAAACATATGGTGTGCCCATACTCCCCAACCCATAAATCCAATAGCGATTCCTGAGAAGATCATAAACGGGTATCCAAATATTGGTTTCCTACTGAATGTTGGAATGATCTCTGAAATAACACCGAAGCTTGGAAGAATAAGAATATAAACCTCTGGGTGGCCGAAAATCCAGAACAGGTGCTGCCAGAGTAATGGGTCAGCGCCTTGTGCCACATTGAAGAAGTTTGCATCGAACAGCCGATCAAATGTAAGAAGAAATAGCGCCACAGAAATAACAGGCATTGCGAATAGAAGAAGTAGCTGAACAATGAATAGCATCCAAGTAAGCACTGGCATCTTCATTAATGTCATCCCAGGCGAACGCATGTTGAGCACAGTCACGATTAGGTTAATAGCACCAACGAGGGAAGCTATACCTGTGATTTGAAGTCCAATTGCGAAAAAATCTATACCTTTACTTGGGGAAAAGAGGACTCCCGTGTTTGGGGAGTAAGCGAACCATCCACCATCCGGTGCGTTCTCCCACCAGCCTCCAATGAACATGGATGTTAGAAGGAAAAGTCCTCCACCTAGGAAAACCCAGAAACTAAAAGCATTCAATCTTGGGAAAGCAACATCTCGAGCCCCTATTTGGAGAGGAATAAGATAATTAGAAAATGCTGCACCTAGAGGAATTGCAGCTAGGAAGATCATCACTACTCCATGCATCGTGAAAACTTGATTGTATGTTTCCGCTGAAAGAATAGAATTATTGGGACGAGCAAGCTGTAACCTCATGAACAGTGCGTAAATACCACCAATGATGAAGAAAAGCAGGCCAGCCGCTCCATACATAATCCCGATTTTCTTATGATCAACGGTAAACAGCCAGCTTCGCCAGCCACCTCCGCCGCCGGGCCTTGTGAAAGCACCGAGGGGACGTTCGGTAACCTGATCTTCGCCTGATTCTAGTTCGAGTGGAGCTTCTTCTTGTTCAACAACTGCCATAAGAAATCCCTTTTTTCTTCCAAAAATTTTCCATAGTTAATCCAGTGAAATTAGATAGTCGACGAGTAAATCAATATCTGCCTCACTCAAATTCAAGTTAGGCATACCCCTAGCCTGCTCAGGCTGTGCGTTGGGTTTTGCTTTAGGTGAGTTCCGAAGCCATGCTTCAAGAGTTGCCCTACTGTAGTTACTGCCAGCAAGATCAAGGTAGTTTCCAGCATCAGCCATCTCTTGTGCATCAGGATACAACTCGAAGAATGAACCCGCGTAGCTACTTCTTGAAGCGAAATGGGTAAGATTTGGGGCTGCTCCTGCCGTCAGATTTTCTGACCCTGTGTATTTCCCTTGTGAAAGCGTTCCATCAGAATGGTTCCTGTATTCTTCTATGTTTCCGTATAAAGCCATGGAGTCTAATTGAATACTCCCAGAAACTTCCCGCGAGGTAACTCCATTAATGACATGGCATCTTGCACAATTCAGAAGGAATACTTGCTCCCCTTCATAATTCTCATCTCCCTCTTGAAGGGGCTGACGAATTGTGACTTGGTTATTAACCCATATTTGAAAATCCTCTTGCGAAAGTGAAACTGCGTACATGCGCATGTACGCATGGCTTAAACCACAAAACTCAGTGCATTGACCTGCAAATCTGCCGATTTCATTTGATTGAAGTACCCATGGAGATGTTCTTCCTGGAACAGAGTCTTTCTTTCCGTTAAGGCGTGGAATCCAAAAACTGTGGAGAACGTCTCGGGAAGTTGTATGAATCCTTATATCTTGCCCAACGGGGATAACAATTTCATTTGCAGTAACAAAATCTGGTTGTTCTGCCCCATCAATGCCATCAAGGTAGTACTGGAATTCCCACCACCACTGTTGTCCGACAACAAGCACTTCCATTTCTGGATATACAGCTTCGTCAGGGGCGGCGTCAACGTCGTCAAGGTTAAGTAAAGCTCCTACACTGAATATTGCTATTGCTGCCATAAGGATCGTTGGCCCAATCGTCCAGCCAATTTCAGCTGCGAAGTGACCGTGAACTTGTTCTGGGAATTCTTCATCTGGATACCCACCATCAAAAGACTCTTCACCGTCTTTGGGTTCACGTACTTTGAATTTCCACCCCAGATAGAGAACGGCTCCCTGAATAATGACAAAGACAATTCCCGCAATAACGAAGATCGGATTAATTAGATTATTGATGTCGTTTGATTTCCGCCCTGCAGGGTCAAGGGTGTCCAGTGGAGCATTGCTCGCACATCCAGTTATGAACAAAACAGCAATGACAGTAAGAAGTATGACAACCCAGCGGCGATTCCGTTTTAGACCCACTTCATGATCATCAGGTCCTTTAAGGCCTGCGAGCCTGAAATTATCTCTAGTCTTCATCATTTGTCGTGTCCTTCTCCACCATGATCGTCACTGTGTTCTCCACCATGATCGTCACTGTGTTCTCCACCATGATCCCCACTGTGCTCTCCAACATGATGGTGAGAAATTTCGCGCTCACCTACAGTTGCTGAAACTATACCGGTCGTAAGCAATGCGATTGCCCCAAAAGCTAAGACAGTCGCTACAAGATTTCGATTTACTTTTTCAGCTAAGGCAAAAGCTAAGGCACCGAGAAAAACAACTGCGGAAAGAATAACAGCTATCCAAATCGCCCATGACTTTGAGACAGTTAAGAAAATTCTGGAAAAGCAAAGAACTGCAACAGCTATTCCTATAGTTCCTAGCACTGGAACCTCTATCGGTTTCATAATTTGGTTTCGAAGCTCAGCATTTGCTACTGGGTCACTTGTTGCCCTATCTGCCCATGCACTCATCATGAGCTCGAAAGTTGTTGCAATAATGATCAATAGCCCTACGACGAATATAGCTGTATGGGTAACAAGCCCTATGAGTAAAGTACCAAATCCGAATGCTCCGATCACAGGCCAGAAGTTATAACTGACTGGTCCTTGAGCGGGCGGGAGTTCACCTCCATTAAGTTCTGCTACAGCTTCAGGGTCAGCATCACGGAAAGCTGTAAGCATAATAGCCAGCCAAGCCGAACAAATAAACAGCATCACTAGGATGATGTATCCAACATGGTCACCTATACCGCCTTTCCATCCGAGGCTTACTGCTCCTGTCCAGCTTTCAGCATCAAGAAATCCTAGATAGTCTGCTCCTCCACCATCACCGCTAACTACGCCGTAAAAGAAAGCAGCGACAAGGCCGAAACCAGCAAATCCCATAAAGATTCGGAATCCTGGAGAAAACATTAGAAAGTACCTACTATCACGTGACGCTCATTTCGCTATAAAGACGGCTATCCAAATAATGAAATATATGAACACTAAACAATACCAATATAAAGAAGCAGCGACGATGCCGTCTGTCTGGCGGCTACTATATTGTCCGGCGAGGGCTCGGAATCCCATAAGGGCTACGAAAATCATTCCGATTACAAATGCAACCATATAGCTTCCAACTATGGTGTAAATCAATGTCGCTGCAGTAGTAGGCCCTTCGTCAGCTACTAAGTTCATTTGTGACAACTGCCAACCATGTTGGACTAGTACCATTGCTCCCATCGCAAGCGTAGTACCTACAGCCAAAAGGGCATGCTGGCGATCGTCACGTTTGATTGAGTAAACTGCCCACTGCATAACGGCAACAGAGATTAATAATGTCCAAATGATCATTCCCGGAGGAGTTAATTCGATGCGTGCCTTATCGGGTATCCATGATCCGCCAACAGACCGGACTTGTGATCGTTCACGTAAGTAGACACCAAAAAGTCCTCCGAAGTACATCAAAACTGCTGCTATACCAAATCCTACTGAGACAAGAATATTTCTGGATCTTACTGGTGGAGCAGCTGGGAGGTTAGTTGTAGCCATATTCATTGTTTATCTCCTCCAGTTACGGCAGGAAATAATAGAGGTCGTTCATTGTCAACTACAGGGGCATCAGTGAAGTTTCCTGTTGGAGGAGGAGAATCTGTTGCCCATTCCAAGGTATGGCCACCCCATGGGTCTTTCGCATTCTCCTCATTGCCCTTTCTTAGGATGACAGAAATTGTTAAGTCAAGTATGACTAGCCCTACACCCGCTAGGAGAAGAAGACTTCCTATCGCACCAACAATATTGAAGAATTCAACTGCATTAGTATCCCAAACCCCTTCATATGCTGATGAATGGTACACCTCGTCGCCTTCGTCAAGAATACCATTTATGATGTTGCTCCCTCCAGATAGTGCAAGACCCCCTAGGAGCGTCAAGGCGGAAAGAATTCCGACATTACGATTCAACTGATATCCAAATATTTTGGGGGCCCAGAAATAAAGCCCAGCAATAATACCAATGACGGAAGCTATGAGGGCGTGTTCCATCACCGCTGTTGCCAATACAGTTCCTTGTACATCTCGCAGCCACGAGATTAAACCGTCTAACCAACTATCATTAAGCTCTTGAACAGCGCCTACCGCTGGTCCAGAAACATGGAACGCAGAAACTACAGCAGCCACCAGTAGGGCGAGGACTCCAACTACTGAAAGAATCAGATGAGCAGATAGCGAGAGGTTACCTCTAAATGCTGTATCTACTAGTCCACCGAGAAATACCAAAATAGGTAGAACAATAAGTATCCCCATTACAACAAATACTGCCTGGTTGGCTACATCAGGATTGAAGAATGGCTGGGCAAAAGCTCCAAACGACAATGCACCCATAGCCCCTATAGCAATCTGTTGAACCTTATATTTACGTTGGGGAACTTCTAAAGAAACAGGGAGAACATCTCCAGCTATTCCGAGCACAGGAATTGCAAAGGCGAAAATCATGGGTTGGGACCATAGCCAGGAAAGCTGGTCCCATATGTTCTCGACGGCTCCGTACCGGAGAGCATCTGCTCCCTGGAAATCAACCCAAGAAACAGCGAGATTTGATAGCCACACAGGTAACGCCAGAACCCAGATACCCCCAGCGATAAGCATCGACCAGCTGAACAATGGAAGTTCAAATAATGTCATTCCTTGAGGTCGTTGAGAAATGATTGTTGCTAGCACACAAACGGTTCCAAGTAGCAAAGCAAAAACAACCATAGCTATCGAAAGCATGGAGAGCTCTGTGGCATCTGGATCCATTCCTTGAGCAAACTGCGATATTGGATCTGGTTCTCCTAAACCTCCATCAGTAAACACAGTAACGACATGAATCATAATTCCAATGGCCCATGCCCAAAAAGCTAATGCGGCGGCGCGAGGAAAAGAAAGAGAAGGCGCTCCAACCTGAAGAGGAACTATATAACTAGCCAAACCTATCAGGAGCGGCAACACACAAAAAAACAACAAAGTAGTTCGGGACAAGCTCCATGTTTGGAAGAATTGATTTGATGATCCAAAATCTAAAATACCCACAGACCCGATATTGATCCGCTCAAACCTCACAAAGATATTTAGAATAAGAGCCAGCAACCCTCCTGATAAACCAAAAAAGATATACAAACGGCCTATATTTTTATGGTCGCTTGTTCCAAATACTCCCGCAAGCCCACCAATATCTAGCGAGCCAGACGCTGATTCAGCTGCGTTTGAGCCAGTTTCCGTTTGATTTTCCGTCACAATTTTTCTTTTTTTTCATTGTTAATACTGACAAGGAGAAACTCCAAAAGTCAGCAAATAACATGCTAGACAATCCTGTCCAAAAAGGAATGGATTCTGTAATGATCGTAGCCGTCAGAGCGCACACTAGCCGAACTCTACGGAGACATTCAGATAATCAATTTTTTGTTAGTTTTTACCTTATTCGGTCAGAAACCACTTCGGACTAATTCATCAACAGCAATGATCAAGAAAAGAAGCGTCAAATATGTGATAGAAAAACCAAAAAGCCGCATTGCTGATTGTTCAGTTTGATACCGACGAACTTGTAAAGAAAGATAGACAAATGCGGCTCCCAGTATTAGCGCACCACAGAGATATATAGCGCCCATTCCTGCTACCGGAGCGAAGATGATGGAAGTGGCCCATACTTCAAGGGAATATAGAACCATTTTGGTGCCAGTAAATTCTGGTCCTGCTATCACAGGAAGCATAGGAATTTTTGCAGAGTGGTAGTCTTTCCTGTAGCGGATCGCAAGAGCCCAGAAATGAGGAGGGGTCCATAGAAAAATAAGGGCGAAAAGGATAAATGGAGGCCAATCTAAAGAATTCTCAACTGCAGTCCAGCCAATCAAAACTGGAGCAGCTCCAGCCGCCCCGCCAATAACGATGTTACTGGTCGAGGTTCTCTTAAGCCACAAACTATAAATGAACACATAGAAGAGGCAGGCGCCGACAGCTAAAAAGGCACTCAGAAGATTCACAGTGAGCCACAACCAGAGAAATGCGAGAGCTTCAATCGAAATAGCAAAGGTTAGCGCTTCACTTGGACTTAGAACTCCGGTAACAAGTGGCCTGTTCTTTGTTCTTTCCATTAGAGGATCAATATCGCGATCAATGTACATATTGATCGCGTTAGCACCACCCGCAGAAAGCGTCCCTCCAAGCAAGGTAGCTAAAATAAGAAGTATCGAAGGTAAACCCTCTTCGGCAACGATCATCGTTGGGACGGTTGTCACGAGAAGTAACTCGACAACGCGAAGTTTCATAAGAGTAATAAAGCCCTTGACTTTTTCCCCAATTGAAGCTTTCCGCAGAGAAGTTACACCCACAAGTGTGAGGCTAGAGCGTAAGTAGGGATAGCACCAAACTTCAAATAGTTTCTCATGAACAAAGCAGAACTTACCGAACTAAAAACGTAGGAAAATAATCGGCTGTTGAAGTGTCGAAGCGGAAACTCTGTGGTGGACTATGCATATGTTCCATAAATTTCGTTTAACGCCTACGAAATACCAGCAAATAACCTACCTCTCAGTACTACTTCTATCTTTAATTATCGTTACTGGAGCAGCAGTTCGACTTACCGGGTCCGGCCTAGGTTGTTCCGACTGGCCTACATGCGAAGATGACCAGCTTGTAGCAGAAATAGGTGATCTGCATGCAATGGTTGAATTCGTAAATCGGGTGATCACGGGAATCGTCTCTTTAGCGGTAATACTCGCTGTTCTGGGTTCTATATTTAGAGAGCCCCGACGCAAAGACCTGACGTGGTGGTCTCTGGGCTTAGTTGCCGGGGTGATTATCCAAATACTTGTAGGAGCGTTAGTTGTTCGAGAGCACCTTCCACCTAGTCTTGTTATCACTCATTTTCTTATTTCCATGGTCCTTGTTTGGAATGCTGTTGAATTACATCATCGAGCGAAATTCTCTGTCAGTCCCCCCCCTCAACCCATACGGACGCCTCTGCGTTCTCTATCTTCATTACTTGTTCTGCTTGCATCAGGCGTCTTAGTTACTGGAACATTAGTGACTGGAAGTGGACCACACAGTGGGGCAGAAACGACACAAACGAAAGAAGCTCTTGAAAATTTGCAAGAAGGTACACTCCGTTTAGATTCAGAAAGTTTTGAAGTTAAGCGGCTTCCGTTTGAGGTCCCAGACGTAGCGAGAATTCATGCCATCACAATGATCGTATTTCTTATAGTAATGACATATGTGGTTTTTCGAATTAGCCAATCAGCAAAAACCAAATACGTATTTTCTCAAGCTCAGAATTTACTAACAGTTACAGTCCTTCAGGGAGCAATAGGCTATACACAGTACTTCACAGACGTACCAGCACTCCTTGTAGGTTTCCATATTGCCGGTGCGGTGGCCGTATGGATTATGACCCTGAGGCTATACCTGGCCTTTCGACTTCCCATAGAACCAGATATAAAGCAATTAACGACCTAAATAGTGTGAAGATACTCTAAATCAGACTCTCGAAGTCTCTGATCAATTGATGAAAGGCCGTAGTAATTTAACAGTGAAACAGCTGAACCCTCCTGATTGACAATTTCCACGACTGATTCAGGAATTAGGGCCGGATGCGTGACACCAATAGAATGACAGAGACGAAGAATTTCGCTTTGTAACGCGTGAACGTAATTCATAACTCGAACACTTTTATCAGTTGGGTCTAATCCTCTTGAAAGCCACGAAGATTGTGTAGCGACTCCAGTGGGACAATGACCTGTATGGCAACGTTGAGCTTGGATACATCCAATAGCCATCATGGCCTCCCGACCTACATTAACCATGTCACAACCGAGAGCGAATGCCGCCAGCGCAGTATCTGGATAACCAAGCTTTCCAGACCCAACAAAAGTAATCTCGGTATGAAGCCCGCGTGTGTAGAAAATATCAAAAACCTTCGCGAATCCAATCCGGAATGGGTAGGCAACACTATCGGAAAATACTAAAGGAGCCGCACCAGTTCCCCCTTCTCCTCCATCGATAGCAATAAAATCAGGCCCTTTCCGAGTTGCTTGCATTTGATCAGCGAGGTCAACCCAAAAATTAATCTGACCAACAGCAGCTTTAATGCCCACTGGAAGCCCTGTCTCACATGCAATCAACTCAACAAACTCTATGAGGCCATTGACGTTATCGAAACTGGTGTGTTTTGAAGGACTCTGTACCATTACTCCTTTAGGGATTCCTCGAGTTGCAGCGATTTCACTAGTTACTTTCTTTGCTGGGAGAACTCCCCCAATACCAGGTTTAGCCCCTTGACTTAACTTGACTTCTATAGCTTTCACTGGTGTATTAGAGATAGTTTCAAGCAAAGCATCCATGGAAAAATTCCCTTCGGAGTCTCGACTACCGAACAACCCAGTTCCAATTTGGTAGACCAAATCACCACCATTTCGGTGATACGTAGAGATTCCTCCTTCACCAGTGTTATGAAGGCATCCCGCTAGAAGAGAACCTTTATTCAATGCCTTGATAGCTGGCCCTGAAAGAGAGCCAAAGCTCATTCCAGCAATGTTGACAAGTGAATTAGGGCGAAAGGCCTTAGGACGATTCCCCCAAGATCCTAATATCTTTGGCGAAGGAAGAATATCCTCAGCGAGTCGGGACTCTGCGGGAAAGGTGGAGTGTTTGATGATGATGCTTCCAGGAAGATCAACATCATTATCTGTTCCAAAACCAAAGTACGGATTCTCTTTTTTCGCAGTCGCATAAACCCATCTTCTCTGGTCTCTATTAAACGGACGCTCTTCGTCATTATCAGCAACAATATACTGTCGAAGCTCGGGGCCAATCTTTTCTAGTAAATACCGCAAATGGCCAATTATCGGGAAATTCCTTAATATCGCATGCCTAACTTGAAACAGGTCATACATTCCAACAAGTAATAAGAACCCTGCCAGAATAAGGATAATCAGAAGTCCAGTATTTCCCATGACGCTTCCATACCTATTATCCCCCTGACCTCAAGCAACTTAGGATTAAGTTCTAATCTAGATCCGTTATTCTTATTCCTATGTTGTCACAAAAGAAAAGTAGAGGTAAGTGATGAAAGGAGAAACAGAAATATTAGAAACTTTTCTCATCGCTTCAACTATTTCACCTGACCTAGAAACGACTGAATCTACCGACATACAAAAACCATGGATTGTGATCGTATGGAATGACCCGATAAACCTAATGAGTTATGTTTCTTTCGTTTTTCAAAAGCTATTCGGTTACTCAAAAGAAAAAGCAAACAAGTTAATGCTTGAAGTGCATAACAACGGTCGCGCTGTCGTATCTCAAGGTTCACGCGAAAAAGCAGAATTTGATGTTCATTTACTGCATAAGCATGGCTTGTGGGCAACACTTCAACAGGACTGAAACTGATGTTAATTACTCAAATAGATAGCGGATTGTTCAAAGTTGAGATTCCAGATTGGCAAATTCAGATTTTCCATAAATTAGGTAAGGAATTAAAGGCTATTCTCTCAGATGGAAACAGCCATTTGACTACCCGACTATTCCCAGCTGCATATCAAAGTGATAGTAAAGCGAACACTGAGTATGAATTATTAACACATGAAGATCTTCGGCAGTCCCACTTATCTTCCATAAAATTACTCGCAGAAATTTCTACCTATAGCGAAGTTTCTGAGTCGACGCTGATCGAGATCATGCAAGGAATCAATATTCTTAGATTGGTTTTAGGGGAACGGCTAGAAATAAACGACGAGAATAATGAAGAACCAACAGAATTCAGAGAAGATGAAGATGACTACAACCTATGGCTACTTTTCCACCTATTAGGAGAGATCCTTTCCAACATCATCGACTCAATTAACCCTTAGGTCTCTCTATTTCATAATCTTCTATATTATTTATGCGATCTGACCCACAATTTGCTATCGTGACGGAACCCCCTTGTGGGTAACCCTGCCCCGTTCGTCCAGCGGCCTAGGACGCCGGCCTTTCACGCCGGTAACACGGGTTCAAATCCCGTACGGGGTACAAAAAAATACGGTAAATGCCAACACTGATTGGTGAATGCCGCACAATAGCGTAGAGTGACCTCTTGGTTCCTATGAACCAATATCGTGACTTAAATGGAGCGAACAGTATCCTAGATGCTGTGAATCAGGTCCCGTGGTGCAGTTTGGAGTGCACGCCGCCCTGTCAAGGCGGAGGTCGCGGGTTCAAATCCCGTCGGGACCGCCACACTTTCCTTCTCAACCGAGAAGGAAGTTTGTGTGGGGTCGGGTAGCTCAGTTGGCAGAGCGGCCGCCTGAAAAGCGGTAGGTCACCGGATCGACGCCGGTCCCGACCACAAAATTGTTGGGCTAGTGGGAAACTACTGGCCCAACAATTTTTTGGCTTAACTATTCCTGTTCTCTCTTTTCTTAACAAGATAATTTATAAGGCTGAAAACCAAACCGATTAGAATTCCTCTTTCGATTCTTGGTGAAGTTGCAAGTGTTGCTACTAGGGTTCCTACCCCAACAACTGCATCTCCAAAATTGCTTCGAATTAATTTAAACAAGTCTTTGGGCTTAATTAGCCGGATTACCGCCCCAATGACGGTTGCCCCGAGAATTGAACTAGGGAGATGTTCTAATAGGAATGTAAATGGAAGAGCCAAAAGGACAAATGCACCAGTTATTGCTCCTGCCCATGTGGAAGTCGCTCCTGCGAAGCGATTTAATGCACTACGGCCAAATGAACCGCCGACCGGAAATGCCTGTGAAATAGCGGAAGCAAGATTTGCGAAGCCTTGACTTATCATTTCCTTGTTAGGGTCCCAGCTAGTTTTTGTCTCAGTTGCGAAGGTCCGAGCTATTGCTGCAGGTTCAGCAAAACCCACTATAGCTATCACGAAAGCTGGGAATATAAGGTCCACAGTTGATTCCCATGCAAAATCAAAATCGAAGGATATGAACCCTCCATCAAGTTCTCCTACTACAGATCCGGAGTAATTTGAAGTCCAACTAATGAGAATACCTACTACTACTGAAAGGAGGACTCCTGGGAAGAGTCGGTGCAATCTTCGTCCTCCAAACATGAGGAGAACAGTTCCTACAGAAAAGAGGATTGCTATACCATGCCATTGCGTTGGATGAATCAGTGCATCAAAACCACTCCGAATGACACCTCCGCTTGTAGTTTCGACCCCAAGAGCTTTAGGAAGTTGTGAAAGGACAATAAGAATGGCGGCGGCAGTAGTAAAGCCCAAAATAAGGGGATCAGTCAGTAGGTTCGCTATTCTCCCAAGTCGTAAAGAGCCAAACCCTAATCTAATGAGTCCCACATAAAGAGCTAGAAGGGCGGCAAGTTCGATATATTCTGAAGTTTGAGGCTCAGCTATTCCCTGTAAAGCACCAAAAGTTAGAAGAGCGGTAATTGCAACTGGCCCTGTTTGTAGATAGGGGGAAGAAGCAAAGAGTGCAGCTAGAAGACAAGGTAATGCAGCAGCATACAACCCATATTGAGCAGGTAGACCTGCCAATTCCGCATATGCAAGTCCTTGTGGTAGTGCGAG
>CACFFD010000002.1 GCA_902565595.1 Actinomycetota bacterium | reverse complement strand
AAAATCCGATTAGCAAGAGATGAGGTACATACGGCGTGACATTTCGAATTGGGTGTCTCGCGTCTGATATGGGGCTTGCTGGCCCTTCCAAAGGATGACGGCTAATTGGCTTAGGAATAACTCCTGGAGGGTCTATTCGGGTACTGTTATCTGATCGCACTTTTTCACTCCAGCGTTTTCCAGTCCACCAACGTTGTTCGTGTCGATGGTATGGGTCTGGTTCCCAATTTCCTAGGTTTTTATGAATGTCATCGTCGGCTTTATCTGGCATTCTTTCGTTGTCCATGTTTGAAGTAATACAATGTTCTCACATAATTTACATGATGAAAAACGCTACTACGGCGCTCTAATTTGACGGAAGGTGCGAGTTCGTGAATATTGAATTAACCGATATAGCTACGATATTTAACGACCAATCTAAAGAGAACATAACGGGTGTTGTTACTGGTTTTGCTGTCGACTCACGAACCGTGAAAAAGGGAGACTTGTTTATACCTTTAATAGCTCAACGCGATGGGCACGATTTTATAAGCGATGCTATTTCGGGTGGGGCGATAGGACACTTATACAGTCATGGTACTCCTCAGAAGAATGGAATTAAAGTCAGTGACACCATGGATGCCCTCCATACTTTAGCCAGTAAAGCTATCAGCCAATTGGACGCTGTCAGTATTGGAATTACTGGTTCAGTCGGGAAAACTACAACTAAAGACATGATTAAAGAATGTCTTGCACCTACGTTTAAAGTTTCGGCAAGTGAGCAATCATTCAACAATGAAATTGGCGTCCCGTTAACGATTCTTTCCTCGCCTGTCGAAACAGAGTTTTTAGTAATCGAGATGGGCGCTAGAGGAATTGGACATATTCGGAAACTCTGTGAGATAGCAACTCCCAAGATAGGTGTAGTTACATGCATAGGAATAGCCCACAGCGAGTTCTTTGGCGGAATTTCACAAACGATTCAAGCAAAAGGAGAGCTCGTCGAGTGCCTAGAAGCTGAAGGGCTAGCTGTATTGAACAATGACGATAAGAACGTTCGGGATTTACGAAGCAGGGCAAAGTCAGAGATTCTGACGTACGGTTGCGTTGGTGGAGATGTGGTAGCTGAAAATATCAAGCTTGGAGATGACCTTAAACCGAGCTTTACGCTTCGTTCACCTTGGGGAAATTCAGAACTGAACCTCAATACCTCAGGTGCGCATAACGTGACAAATGCACTAGCTGCAGCTTCAACGGCAATGTATGTCGGTGTTCCTATATCCAAGGTTGTCGAAGCTTTAGAGACTCTCGAAATTTCGCCATTACGAATGGAGATATTTGAAACTGTGGGGGGAGGGATAGTGATCAATGATTCTTATAATGCAAACCCACTATCGATGAAAGCAGCTCTTGGAGCGTTGGCTTCATCTGGCCGAAAGGAGCTTATAGCTGTTCTAGGAGTTATGGCTGAACTTGGAAACGAGCACGAGAATAGCCATATTGAAATCGGTGAATTGGCGAGATCTGAAGGTATTAATGTCATATCCATAAACGTAGAAGAGTACGGGGGGCATCTGGTCGAAACAGTAGACGAAGCGTTCCAAGTTCTCACTAGTATGACAAACTTAGGAAGAAACTCAGCGGTTTTATTGAAGGGTTCTCGAGTTGCTGCTCTTGAATCTCTTGCAACAAAACTAACTAATAAAGAATAGGTCTAGTCGGTCGGTAGCCTATCGGGCATCAATGGCGAATTCGTTATTAGATATTGAGAAAGCTTTACCGTGTCGCAATGTTCGCAAAGGTATATTAGCTTCGCACTTTGCATGGATAATTGTGTACCGCGAGACTTGGCTACTACAGCTTCATATGCCGGACGGACGTCTCTGGAATTACACTTGGCACATTGAGGTTGGAGATTTCTCAGCCACGTTAGCCCACATACCTGACACTCAACTTCGATTTGATCATCAACGGATCGTCCAACAAGGTCATCGCATTCACCGCACCTAGGGCAAGCAACAAGCACATCCATAATAAAATTGTATTGACTGTCCTAGGAGTATTCAACAAAGAGGCGATCGGTTAGGATCGTACCGGAGGCACGTAATGGGCAAAGAGGCTACTTACTACCAAATTCTTGGAGTTTCACCAAGTGCTAAACACGAGAAAATCCGTGCTGCATATTTAGCTAAAGCTAGAAAGCTCCATCCTGACAACTTTCAAAATGCACCTAAACGTGAGCAAATCCGATCTGAAGAATTAATGCGCGAACTGAACCAGGCTTGGTCGACCCTATCGAATAAAGAAAAACGCTCTAAATACGATTTAGAAATCTCGAGCGGAAAATCGGATAACGGAAGTTATGTATCCTCCGATAGTAGTTCTTATGAAGAATGGACTCCGGAACCCACTCCAGAGAAAACAACACCTCGCTATGCAACTGAAGAAGAAATGGAACTCACATGGTTCGCAAAATTAGTGAGGCCTTTCCCTCTTGTTTTGATATTGGTGGGTGTAGTTGCTGTAGCGATAATCGCATCGATAGGTATTGATAATAAGGATGCTTCGAATAGGCCAGGTCCGGATGTCAGGCCAACAGGTCAGCCAATCGCCTGTATGAATTATGTTGCTGGCTCAAAGGGTGAAAGCGTGAAATGTGTGAGTGGGGAGTATGACGCAATAATTTACCGTATCGTTCCAACCGGAGAAGAATGCCCGAAGGATCTGAAGGAAGTCTATAAAGGCGATGGTGAGATGTTCTGCGTCTTTGATGACATTAACCCTAATTAGAGTTTGGTTGCTTCCATTCTCAGAATGCCATCGAATAATGCCATGCCGAACATCAATTGAAGCAACCCTTCCGAACTGTATGTCTCGATTACCTCTCTTCTTGTGGACGAAGAGATTGATCGGACATCAAATACGAAGCTCTCAGCGACACTTCGAATGAATTCACTATTCTCAATAGGAGTAGTGTCTGGCTTATTCGATAAGTAACTAACGCCAAGAACCTCCGACATCCTATGCTTTACCAAAGACAGGGCACTATTTGGTAGGGCGTCTATAGAAAGTAAACCTTGCTCTAAGATTGTCCATCGAATCCCTATTGCAGGAATATGAGTAAAGAGATGAGAAAAATTCTGTGATATTTCGGAACTCGTAACAGGAGAATCCGGAAATTGTGGTGTGGGAACAATCGTTGTATCCATCTCTTCGGGTTCTCTTCCTAGTGCAATCAGCATCTTGGAAAAACCGTGGAATAAGGCAACGCCAATAGATAATTCAGCTATCTCTTTCTGAGTGAAGCTTGATAAGAGCAAGGATTTGATTTCATTGGGGACTGGCCCTGGAGTAAGAATAAAGTGATCAGTGAATTTGAGAGCTGCTAAATAATCATCCGATAAATGGGAGTCACCCCAATTTCCATCTATCAGTTCTACTTGACTTTCATCGAAACCTGCTTCACGAGCTAGGGAGAACCTTACGTTTTTTCAATATCCACAATCAGTTATTCGAGCATTACGTACCCGCACTGCCTCTTTCAGTTCATGAGATAGAGACCCGCCGGACCAAAAGGTCCCATACAAGTCATGGAATTGTAATCCAATCTCCTCATTTGGCCATGCGAGTCCAGATTTGTAGTTGCTTGACATCAGGATCATCCTAGTGGATATTCAAGTCGAGTCTAAATAACGAAGTTGACTAACTTTCCGTCTACGATGATTTCTTTCTTAATTTCTGTATCTGAAATGATCGAAGCTATTTTCTCATCTGATAATGCAGCAGTCCGCAAATCCGAAGACGAGAGATCAGATGGAACAGTAATTTTGCTTTTAAGTTTTCCATTTATCTGAATTGGTATTTCAACTGTTTCACTTACCAAATAAGTAGGATCTGGGGTCGGAAAAGGGGAGTAAACAACACTAGAGTCATTTCCAAGCATCTCCCATAGTTCTTCAGCGATATGAGGGACAAGAGGTGCAATTAGGTGGATTAGCACCTCCGCTACTTCTCGAGGTGTTTCCGTATTAGATTTAGTTATCTCATTGTTTAATTCAGTAATTCGAGCGATAGCAGTGTTGAAACGAAGATTCTCCATATCCTCTCTTACAGACTGGATAGTTTGGTGAAGGATCCGTTTAAGTTCAAGAGGAGTTTCTTGATCAGTGACTTGAAGGTCCCCAGTTTCTTCGTTAACCAGATTTCTCCATACTCGTTGGAGGAGCCTCAATGACCCAACGACGGATTTCGTCTCCCATGGGCGATCTTGATCAAGTGGGCCCATGAACATCTCATACAATCTAAGCGTGTCAGCGCCAAATTGATCGTACATCTCATCTGGAGTGACTGAATTTTTAAGCGACTTTCCCATTTTCCCAAAGGAACGAGTCACTACTTCATTCTTGTATTTAAATACACCATTATCATCTACAACTTCTGATGCTTCTACAAAGATCCCTCTCGAATCTTGGTATGCGGCAGCTTGAATGTAGCCCTGGTTATACAAGCGGTGAAATGGTTCTGGCGTACTGACATGACCAAGGTCAAAGAGAGCTTTATGCCAAAACCGGCTATACAGGAGATGCAAAACGGCATGTTCGACGCCTCCAACGTATAAGTCAACGCCGCCAGTTTCTCCATTCATCCAGTAATCCTCAACGTCCTTAGAGACGAACTGTTCATCATTGGTGGGATCAAGATACCGCAAGTAGTACCAACATGAACCCGCCCATTGTGGCATTGTATTTAACTCACGTTTGTAAGTCTTCATACCATCACCAATATCTAGCTCTGCATATACCCAATTTGACGCTCGACCTAACGGAGGCTCAGGATCGCTTGTCTCGTCCAAACTTCTTGGAGCCCAGTCCATAAGGTCGGGCAATTCAACTGGAAGATAATTTTCCGGTAATGCAACAGGTAAATCTTCGTCATCGTAGACGATGGGGAAGGGCTCACCCCAATATCTTTGCCTGCTAAACAACCAATCTCTGAGTTTGTAAGTTGTGTTCCTAGTGCCGTTCTCAGTTTCTTCTAACCATTCAATCATTCTCTCTTTAGCATCAGTGAGATTCAGCCCATCGAGGAATTGGCTATTGATTGCAGGCCCATCTCCCGTGAATGCATCACCGTCCCAACCTTCAGGAGGCTGGACAGTGCGAATAATTTCCAAGTCGTATGCCTGAGCAAACTCCCAGTCACGCTCGTCCTGACCGGGAACTGCCATGATTGCCCCTGTTCCATATCCCATCAGTACATAATCAGAAATAAAGATAGGTATTTTTTTGCCGTTTACAGGTACTGTTGCGAACTCGCCAATGAAGACCCCCGTTTTCGTTTTGTTTTCTTGTCTGTCTAGATCAGATTTCTGAGATGCGATTTTTTGATAATCCTGAACTGCTTCTAATGGTGAAGGCATCCCGTTTGTCCATTGTGCAGGGGTGTTGTCAGGCCAAGTGTCAGCTACGATCTCTTCCAAGAGTGGATGCTCCGGGGCTAAAACCATATAAGTGGCCCCAAACAGAGTGTCGGGCCTAGTCGTGAAGACCTTGAATTCCGATTCTTTAGTTTTGAAAGTGATCTCAGCACCTTCACTTTTACCGATCCAATTCCTTTGCATTGTCTTTATCGCTTCGCTCCAGTCAAGGATTTCAAGATCATGCAAGAGCCTGTCGGCATAGGCAGTGATTCGCATCATCCATTGTTTTAGAGGTCGACGGAAAACTGGGTGATTGCCACGTTCGCTCCTGCCTTCAGCAGTGACTTCCTCATTAGCTAATACTGTTCCAAGTGCTGGACACCAGTTAACTGGAGCTTCAGCCAAATAGGCTAAGCGATATGAATTGATGGTTTCTCTTTGCTGAGCTGGGGTTAATGAACCCCAATCGGTTTCATTGTCTAATTTGAAATCTCCGTTCGAAAGAAGAGATTCTAGGTCTGAGATTGGTCTCGCTTTATCGACTGCAGGGTCATACCACGAGTTGAACAGTTGTAAGAAAATCCACTGTGTCCATTTGTAGAACTCAAGGTCAGTTGTTGAAACTGAGCGCCGACTATCATGGCCTAGGCCAAGGCGCCGAAGTTGATGCCGCATATTCGAAATATTTGCATTGGTGTTATCACGAGGATGTTGGCCAGTCTGTCTAGCATGTTCCTCAGCTGGTAGGCCGAAAGCATCGTATCCCATCGTATGAAGTACGTTGTATCCAGTCATCCGCTTATACCTTGCAAAGACGTCTGTCCCAATAAAACCTAAAGGATGACCAACATGTAAGCCTGAACCTGAAGGATACGGGAACATATCCATTATAAAGAGCTTGGGAGCTTCAATACGGCCAGTTTGATCTGCAAGTTTCCCAGATGGATTAGGGGCAAAGTAAGTTCCATTTTGTTCCCAACGGTCTTGCCACTTCTGCTCGATCCTGTTCGCAAGTGCTGCGTCGTATCTGTATTCAGGTGTATCAGTGAGTTCATTCATTGGTTAAAGACTAGGCCAACGCAGGGTCAATTATGCGGTGTAAGGTGAGAAACTAAAGTAATCACTAGGATGGCTATAAAGGCATGAGCAACGCAAATAGCAAAGACAAGTCACCGCTGTATCTTGAAGCGGCGATCTTTGATTACGGTGGAGTTATGTCGTTTTCTCCGCTTTGGAGAGTCCAGCTGTTAGCTGACGCTATGAAGGTTCCAAAAGAAATATTCGCGAAAATAATATTTGGTGGATCTCAATCTGAACAAGATAATCCCTGGCATGAGGCGGAATGTGGACGACAACCGCTTGATTCGACTTTCGCTAAACGAATGCAAAAGCGTCTAACACCTTACGGAGCGACATTCGATCTAGATTTTTTCCTTCCGTGGGTTGCCGAAGCGGAGAACGAACCTGACCCAGCGATGATATCGATAGTAGAGGAGTTGCGAAAGGCAGGATATCGCCTTGCTTTACTCACCAACGCTGTTCGAGAATTCAGGCCAGTAATTGAAAGGACCATTCCGATCTACGACTTATTCGACGTTATTGTTGATTCATCAGAAGTAGGAATGAGAAAGCCAGATAGGGAGATATACGATTTGACTAGCCAAGAGCTAGGTGTTGAAAACAGTAGCTGTTTAATGATAGATGACCTCATAGCTAATGTTGAAGGAGCGAAAACCGCTGGTATGAAAGGTCTACTATTTACAACATCTCAACAAACTGCCTCTGAAATCAGAAGTTCATTCGAATTGCCCTCTGTACAAGAAAAGTAATTTGGTCTTGGTGTTTCGCTGAGACTATTTCAGTGGTAAAAACCGTTAATGTCATTATCGTTCGATGAAGCAGTGAAGCAGGTCTGTGCTCCAGGCAGCCTATTTGAAATAACTGAAACTGAAGTACGTGGAAATAGTACAAGGGTGTTCGTAGGGACGCCCCCCAACTTAAGGTTTCTTTATCAGATGGCAGCGGATCGAGAAGATGAATTCGTCATTTATGAAGATGAGCGGTGGACTATGCCTCAGATCTTGGAGCTATCGGGCAAAATCGGATCTGCGCTGGTAAACGAATTCGATGTAGAGCAAGGTGACAGAGTTGCGATCGCCATGCGGAACTACCCTGAATGGATAGCAGCATTTACTGCTATCACTTCAATTGGTGCTATTGCAGTACCACTGAATGCATGGTGGGAGCCAGAGGAACTAGGGTTTGCCATAAACGATAGTGCTGCAAAAGTAGTATTTGCAGACACCGAACGTATTCAAAAAATTTTATCATCGAAGACGGACGTATCGTCCCTGCAAATCGTCAATGTAAGATCAACCTCCAAAGGGAACGACTCAAGCATCCGACTTGAAGCTCTACTCAAATCAGAATCAACAATGCCAGAAGTCCAGATTGATCCTGATGACAACGCTACAATTTTGTACACTTCTGGCACGACAGGAACGCCCAAAGGCGCAGTGAGCTCGCATCGAGCTATCTTAAGCGCTCTGTTGGGATTCTCAGCCAGAGCACAAGTAGCAGAACTGGTAGAACCTCAAAAGAACGACAGCGACAAACCAGCAAGAAATTCGTTTATGTTGTGCGTCCCGTTATTTCATGTAACGGGTCTAATACCTGTAATGCTTGGATCTTTCGTTGGTCAATCAAAACTCGTAATGATGCACAAATGGGATCCTGATCGAGCTCTTGAACTGATAGAGAGTGAAGATGTAACACATTTCATTGGGGTTCCTACTATGAGCTGGGATTTACTTGAAGCTGAGACCTTCAATTCGAGGGATACGTCCTCATTGCGGTCTGTTGGTGGTGGAGGAGCGCCAATGCCACCAGAGCTTGTGAAGCGGATAGACGAAAACTTCCAACGAGGTAAACCCGGCTTAGGATATGGAATGACAGAAACAAACGCTTACGGTCCGCAAAATACTGGTAAAGAGTTTCTTGATCACCCAACATCTACGGGAAGACCAGTTCCAATCATGCAATTACGCGTTACGGACTCAAGTGGAAAAGTTGTTAACGCAGGGGAGAAAGGTGAATTATGGTTTAACGGACCCACAATAATCACTGAGTATTGGAATCGGCCCGAGGCAACAGCAGAGTCGATAGTAGATGGATGGTTGAGGTCAGGCGACATTGGGCACATAGATAAAGATGGAAGAGTTTTTGTTAGTGATCGCGTAAAGGACATGGTCCTAAGAGGTGGAGAGAATATATATTGTGCCGAAGTCGAAGCAGTACTATATGAGATTTCTGAAGTGTATGAATGCTCCGTCTACGGGATTCCAGATGAGCGACTAGGTGAAAAAGTCGCCTGCCATATCATGGTTCGCCAAGGAGATTCGTTAACCGCTAAACAAGTAGCGTCTGCGCTGCAAGGTCAGATTGCCTCGTTTAAAATTCCAGAAGTTATAACCATAGTTACTGATCCATTACCGAGAAATGCATCTGGAAAAATATTAAAGAGAGAGCTGCGTGAAACGATTACCAATACTTCAGTTGTCGATATTTAGAATTTCTACCAGGTCACTCAGAGACTGAATTGTGTAATCAACCTCTACATTATTGTTATCTCGATCACTTTCTGGATTAAACCAACACGAAACTAAGCCTGAAAGCCTTGCCCCTTCCATATCAGAGGTGAGGCTATCTCCAACCATCATGACGTTTTCATCTTTGCTTAGCCCGAGCAGATTAAGTGCTTGATTGAATATAGCGGGATTTGGTTTTGGAATACCAAACTCGCCTGAAATAACAATCGCATCGAAATATCTTGTGTAATCATGAATCTCTAGCCTTAGTCTTTGTGTTTTGCTTACTCCATTGGTAACAATGGCTAATTTCGTCTGATGTTGGAGCCGTTCGAGAAGTGGCCTCACTTCTGGATAAAACATTCCACACGTACCTAAATTAATTGAGTAGCTTTCTGCAAGTTCGTGTGGGTCCCTTTTTTCATTCAAAATTTGTAACAGCTGCTCAAACCGATTTACTCGAAGATATTCAAGGTCTATCTCCTCTCGTTCAAGCATCTTCCAGAGTGCCCCATTAATAGCCTTATATTGCTCAATTATGATTTCAGTAGGCAATATCCTGTTTTCTATTAGTGACTTACTCAAAGCCTCTCTTTCTGAAGTTGCAGAATCGAAAAGTGTATAGTCAAGATCAAACAGGACTGCATTAAAGGACATCTCTTAAGCATAGTAAGCAGTAGATCCGTGCTGCGGGGCGATGCCCAATATTGAAAACTATGAGTTAGGATAGGCAACGTAACCGTGTTTTTTTAGAACAAATTGCTTGAACTATGAGAAGAACTAAGATTCCCAGATTGATATTTGCAATTTTAGCTGCCTCGTTAGTTGCTTCATTTCTATTTCCCTCATCTGTGGGAGCAATAAATGATCAGAATAATATAGGGCAACCTCAAGATACTAATGAAGATGCACAGTCTTTAGTCCAGTCCGAAGGGAAGTGGGCGCGAGACTACGCAAGTGAGATGTTGGAGCAATTTCCAAAATTACAAACGAACCCCTATGCAGTATTAGTCGTATTTCATCCAAATGCTTCAACTGAAGAGATTAATGAATTGCTATCTGAAATAGGGGCAGGAGTAGTGGATTACTTCCCCGAGTTGCGCATGTATCTAGTTGAAACCGTCCAAGGTAACGTAAATGCAAAGAACTATCTCTCCGAATCAATTCTTGTAGACTTTGTAGAGTTCGATCGAGTTGTTAGAGCTGACGATATCTCCAATGATCCCCGTGTAAATGAATTGTGGGGCCTATCTGGAGATAATGGAATTGGAGCTGCAGGAGCGTGGGAACTCTCAGGCTCAGCTACAGAAGTAATCGTTGCAGTTATAGATTCAGGCGTCGATATAGCGCACCCAGATTTAGCGAGTGTTATCTGGGATAATGAAGATGAAATACCCGGAAACGGCATAGATGATGATGGTAATGGGTATATCGATGACAGAAACGGATGGGACTTTGCATTTAATGATAACTCACCTGAAGACGGTAACGGACATGGAACTCATGTCGCTGGAACTATCGCCGCTGTTAGAAATAACAACATTGGTGTAGCAGGTGTAGCCGACAATATAAAGATTATGCCGCTGAGGTTTTTGGACTCATCTGGCAACGGATTTACAAATAACGCTATATCTGCTTTAGAGTACGCTGTTGCTAACGGGGCCCAAATTTCGAATAATTCTTGGGGAGGCGGAGGCTACAGCACTAGTTTATTTAATGCGATCGAAGCAGCAAATCAGGCGGGTCATACATTCGTAGCTGCAGCTGGGAATGCTGGCACAAATATAGACCTAAACCCCTCTTACCCTGCTGCATATAGCAATTCAAATATTATCAGTGTCGCTGCAATTAATTCATCTGGGGATTTAGCAAGCTTTTCAAATTATGGCTTGAACACTGTAGATATAGCAGCTCCTGGCGTTTCGATACTTTCATCTATCTCTCATCAATACTGCGGTCAGGGAAGTGGAGCTGATTGTTATGCATCACTAAATGGGACTTCAATGGCAAGTCCACATGTCGCTGGTGTTGCAGCATTGATCCTTGGTATGCGACCTCAATCTACACCTCAAGAGATTATTCAGATATTAAGTGATTCTGCTCGTCCCACAAGTGTTTTGAACGGTGCAGTGCTTTTTGGCGGAGAGCTAGATGCTCAAGCAGCCGTCGAACTTTCTATATCATCTGGCTCAATAACATTTCCCGGCCACACTCCTGGGGCGGATGTCTATCAGAACGACCTGATTCAGATTACTGCCCTTGCAATACAATCTGATGGTACAGATGTCTCATCAACTGTTACGTGGAAAGATGTGTCTGGGAACACTCTTGGAACAGGAGCAACTTTAACGCACATCACGGGCGATATAGGCTTGCTCCGATTAACTGCGGAAGTGAACGATACTTCTGGAATTACAATACGGAGCTCTGCCACGTTTAATGTACAAGAAAGGACGTTTGAATTCGTTCATCCGCAAGCACTTATCGTTCCTGATCCTGGAGATGTGATCCAATCATCGTGGATTTGGGATGGCCCAGATGGAGAGACATCAAACTTAATCGCGCAATCCGTTGCCTTCGCACAAGTAGAAGGCAACTATTCAATGCCAGATATCGGTGGGCAAGATGATATTAGTGAGTTCACATTCTCAATTACTGAGAATGACACAGTTCAGAGTGTGGAAGTGGGTTTAAGATTCGACCATTCATATGTGGCAGATTTGAATATTTCCCTTATTCACCCCGATGGCACGGAGGTACTGCTCGCAAGGCGCAATGGGGGATCTCAAAATAACTATGGTGACGGCAGTCAAGATTGCTCTGGCAATCTAGCCTACTTCACTGACAGTGCTGCAGAATCAATCTCAGACCGGACACCTCCGTACGTTGGAAAATCAAGACCAAGAGAAGCCCTGTCAGCATTTAATGGTAAACAAACGTCAGGAGATTGGACGCTTAGAATAGTAGACGATTGGGACTGGGATCAGGGAATATTTTTCTGTGGTCGGCTGACACTCGAGACCGTAAATTCACAAGTAATGATTGTGAATGAAAATCAACTACTACCTACTGAGACATATGGATGGCAGATTCCTGAAGAAATCTTACCTAACATTGCAGGTAGTTATCGTCTCGGATTCTCGGGTACCACACTTGGTGACTCGTGGTCTCAGGGGCTAGTAGTTCTCGAAGAAACAATTCAATATCCCCCTCCAACTAATGTGAATGCAGTTGCAGGAAACTCTTCGGCAACTATAAGTTGGGATAACCCACCGCTTTTAGACCTAACGAATCTTGAGGGGTATACAGTGACTGGCATTCCAAATGGTAGTTGCTCAACAACAGGGAATAACTGCATAATTAATGGTCTAGTTAACGGAACTTCCTATACCTTTTCTGTAGTCGCGGATTATTCTGCGGGTAACTCAAGCGAGCCAAGTGCATCAACTTCACCAATTGTTCCAGCAAGTCCTCCTAGTCCTCCACTTTCTGTTGTAGCTACCGCCACTTCTGGAGAAGCAGCCATAACATGGCAAGAGCCCGCTAGTAACGGGGGCTCATCAATTACTAGCTATACAGTCACGTCTTCACCTGGAGGCCTGACCTGCACAACTGAGGCACTTAGTTGCACGGTAGAAGGGCTAGCGAACGGAACCGCTTATGTCTTTGTAGTTTCTGCGTCTAATGCGGTAGGTGAGAGCAGTCAATCACTAACCTCAAACGAAGTAATCCCCTTAGCGGTACCCGATACCCCAACCGACTTTACAATTACTTCCATATCATCCGGAGAAATTGAAGCAGCATGGATTACACCTAATAACGGTGGCACAGCAATCACCGGCTATGAGATACAACATCGCATAATTGAATCTCCAGCGGGAGAATGGCTTCCACTTTCCGGAAATTCAACAGTTATTTATCCTGAAATTGTTGGAGGAAGTCCAGTGTCTATTTCTGATCACCCGTATCAGGTGTCACTGGAGATAGCAACTGATCCCGGGTGGGTAATGTCGTGTGGGGGGACAATACTAACGCCCGAATGGATAGTTACAGCTGCACATTGCCTTGAATATTTACCCAATGGAGGTTCTGCATATGTAACAGCGACCTCAGTCAGTGTTGCGTATGGGATTACTTCTCTTCCTGCTAGTAGCTACATTTCTGCTGATCAAGTTCATATTCACCCTGACTGGAATAGGAACACGATGGAAAACGATATAGGTTTAGTACATCTTGCAACCCCTATAGAGGGCCGATCATTACCTCTTCTTGATTTAAATTCTCAGCCGGAAGACGACGATCCACTATTTGTTACAGGGTGGGGTAGAACTTCTTCTGGCGGTAGTGCTTCGGAAGTATTACGTGGAGCTCTAGTTTTTGTAGACGAATCGTGTGGATCATATCCCGGTCCAACTTTAATACCTGTTATAGATTCCAAAATGATATGCGCTGGCGGTCAGGGTAACGACAGCTGTCAAGGGGATAGTGGCGGACCCTTAGTTGGTAATTATTCTGGAATTCTCTACCTAGTAGGGATAGTCAGTTGGGGCGAAGGGTGCGCTCAGAGCTCTTACCCTGGAGTCTATACACGAGTATCCTCCTATACGGACTGGGTAAGTTCATATATAGGGCAATCGTGGGTTACTCTGAACTCGGAAGCTGACAATTCTCAAGTAATCTCAGGTCTTTCAGATGGCCAACTATATGCCTTTAGGATTCGTGCACAAAATTCTACGGGATATGGAGATTGGGCGTTTCATACTATGACAACAGCTTCAGTCCCTGATGCGCCAACAAATATAGCTGCTGTAGCAACAAATGGATCTGCGAGTATTTCTTGGGACGCTCCTTTATCAGATGGAGGTTTGCCAATCACTTCATATAGGGTGACAAGCACCCCAGCTGGTGCTTCCTGCTCAACCACGTCCTTACAATGTATTATTAATAGCTTAGTTAATGGTGCTAGTTACACGTTTACGGTTGTTGCAGAGAATCCAATAGGGGAAAGTTCTGCGTCAACAAGTTCATCTCCCGTTACTCCAACCCCGACATCAGGTACACAGATTGACAGGCGTTTAGTTCCCGAAGATTCAGGGCCAATCCGAGATGACAATTTCGGAGCAGCGATGACTATAGGAGATTTTAATGGAGACGGTGTCGATGACGTAGCCGTAGGGGCCACAGGAGCTACTGTGAATGGAAATGATGAAGCTGGCGCAGTATATGTATTTAACGGAACACTAAACCTCGCATCAGTAGCTATCTTCACACAAGGAACTGAGGGATTTCATTCAGACCCTGAAGGCGGTGATAGTTTCGGAGCTTCACTTACTTCTGGAGATTTCAATAATGATGGCTTTGACGACTTAGTTATTGGAACTCCATATGAAGACTTGGGCGGAAATAATCAGCTTGTTGATGCTGGTATGGTCACTGTCCTCTATGGAAGTACTTCTGGACTGGCAAATCCATCAGCAATACACCAATATAGTCCTGGCGTCGGTACAGACTCAGAAGTCGGGGACTTATTCGGCTACTCCCTAGCAACTGGAGATATAAATGGAGATTCGTATGATGACTTAGTAGTTGGAGTGCCTGGAGAAGGAGTAGCGAGACAGGAACGCGCAGGTTTAGTCCATGTAATTTACGGGTCTGAATCTGGATTGAGTGGAGAAGGGAGTACAACACTTCACCAATACACACGAAGAGTCCGCAGTAAACCTGAAGTTGACGACGCTTTCGGAGAAGCTATTGCTGTAGGGAACATTAACGGTGATCAATACGACGATATAGCCATTGGCGTTCCGGGAGAGACTGTTGGTTGGGGCGCTAGAACTAAGTATGAAGCTGGTGCTTTGCATATTCTCTATGGATCTACTGATGGCGTATCTGGACAAGGTAGTCACTGGTATTACCAAAATTCACCTAACTGGCCGGGAAGGGCAGAGACAGGTGACAGATTCGCTTCCGCATTGGCCATAGGGGATATCGATAATGACGGAATCGGTGATCTTATTGTTGGCATACCGGGAGAAGACCTCGGACAATACGAAAATGCGGGCCAGGTTCAAGTCCGTTACAACCCAGGGGAGTGGTCTGAATCAGAAGTGAAGGTGCAAACTCTCTATCAAAATGCTAGAGGCATAAAAAATAGAGTTGAAAGTGGAGATCGATTTGGACACTATATCCAAGTAGCGGACTTGATCGATGACGACTCTTTAGACCTAATCATTGGTGTTCCCGGAGAGTCAATCTCCAAAAAGTTAAATGCAGGAGCAGTAGCAATTCTGCCAGGATTAAATGGAGAAATTTCAACCGGTAACGATCAGATCCTCTACCCATACCAATCGTCAATAAGTGGAAATTCTCAGGCTCAAGCACTATTCGGGTATAGCTTCGCACCAATAAATGGAGACTTAATTATCGGAGCTCCAGGGAGGAACGTATCTGGGGAAAGTGCCGCCGGAGCCTTCTACTATCTCTCATATCAATAATAAGGAAAACTGGATCTAGCGGTCGATATTTATGATCTAGTTTCTATTCTGCTAATTTAGTAGACAATGACTTTACATTGGCGAAAACGCCTTGAATACAAACTTTTAAAGTGGCAAGCCCGTTTCGAGAGTGCAGCTTTTGATCGATTCTTTCCGTGGTGCTGCGTAGCCCTTCTGTGGGCGGTCTTTGCACTATTAGCTCTAGCAAGATCTCGAGAATTGAGTCAAGATGCTGGATTGGCAGCGTTCATGCAATCTGTGTGGCTTATAGGAGAAGGTTTCACTCCTGATGCGTCTCTACTTGGTCAAAATTATCTTTCTCTACAAGGAGGCTTCTTAATATATCCAATTGCTGGGCTAACAAAGTTGTTTCCAACTGCAATTACTTTGATTATTATACAATCAGGAGCTTTAGCGTTGACTGCTGTCCCTCTATGGCGAATGAGTCGTAACATAGCCCATCTTCGTACTGGTGCAAGTACCTCAATATTGATTGTGTACAGCCTATATAGTGCTGTTCACGCAGTAAATA
The DNA here is from genome assembly GCA_902565595.1 of Actinomycetota bacterium. GTDB lineage: Bacteria > Actinomycetota > Acidimicrobiia > Acidimicrobiales > UBA8592 > UBA8592. The sequence continues at coordinate 55,743 of CACFFD010000002.1, read as the reverse complement.
TAGCGGGGTTCCACTTAGAGGCTCTTGCTCTTCCGCTACTACTGTCCGCAGTGTATTCAGGGTTTTTAGAGAAAACATGGAAGTACTGGATACTTATTATCGTTGCTCTCTTAGCTCGTGCAGATTTAGGTATCGCTATAGCGGGACTAGGAGTTCTTTGGCTCATAGAAGGTAGGCGAAAGATCGGCTATCAGACAATAAGCTTCGGTCTTGCGTGGGCAACTATTTTTATCCTCGGCGTTCAGCCATTGTACAATGCAGGACATTATCCCCATGTTGAAGCATTTTCAGAGTATGGAGGTGGAAACCCTTTTGAGATCGTTTGGGGAATCATTATCAGCCCTCTGGCATTTTTAGGAGAACTTTTTTCTGAAGCAAACTTTATCGTCGGAGTGTCACTGTTGGCTCCGGTCTTGTTTCTGCCAGTGGTAGCTCCACGATACCTGATTCCAGCCATACCCCTTTTCGCTTTGTATTTAACTGCTGATGTTCAAGAGGGAGAGTTGGCAGAAGCAAGCCAAAATATTCCTATGACTGCATTCATATTTGTTGCTTTAGTGTTCGCATTAGCAAAAACCGGAAGCATCATCGTCCAGAGAGTAAATGTTGATAGGGCAATTATCGGCGCTCTTCTATTTACGTCGGTAGTCTTTTTTACTGCTAATTCGGTTACTTCACCCTACGAAGAACCATGGGGATGGGGGAGGCAGAATCCAGTTGATATAGCACGTTTAGAGCTAGCTGACCTAGTACCAGATGATGCTGTGGTACGTGCTTCAGAGAAAATGCTACCGCTATTGAGCGAACGTGTTGCTCTACTAGAATTTTCACCACCTGAAGAATATGATGACAGGCTAGGCGCCGAAGTAGTTCGAAACGTAAATTGGTTTATTTTCGATAGGAGTGAAGTTCCTCCAGGCTGGATTGGTGTGGATATATTAGATTTTCAAGCTGATATTCGCGTCGGCCAGAGATTCGTCCAAGTGTATAGTAATGCGGGAATTGAAGCTTACGTGACTCCTGAGGAAGCCGAAAGACTAGGCCTAGAATCCTTAGCGCCGGAGTAATGTTAAATTCCGGTGATATTGCCATTGGCCTGGACTGCATTTTTAAGATCCTCGGCAAACGCTGCTAATGAAGATTGTCTAACAGTTTCTGCTGCTCTGGAGAAATCAAGGTCTTGCATGCCATCCATCGGGATTATATGCAGATGCGTGTGGGGAACCTCGAGACCAGCGATGATCATGCCAATTCGCAGTGGACGAAAGACGGCCATTTGTGCTTGGCCGATGATTTGTCCGACTTTTATTAGATGACTGTTGACATGGGCTGGCAGGTCGAGCCAATGGTCGACTTCTGACTTAGGTACGACGAGTGCATGTCCGTTAGAAATTGGATTAATCGATAGAAAGGAGACGCATATATCATCCTCCCACACAAAATGACCAGGAAGCTCGCCATTGATAATCTTTGTAAAGACAGAACTCATACTTACCTCCTGACCCATAATAGACTAAGAGGCAACCAATGGAAGAAAATTTTGATTCAGCAGAAGATGAAAACTGGCGAAGCAATATTTACACAATTCCAAATTTTATCTCGGTCGGAAGACTCGGGGCGGTTCCCGTATTCGTCTGGTTACTTTTAGGCGAAGAGCGAAGGCTAGCGGCAGCAATTCTACTTGGAACTCTAGGAGCAACCGATTGGGTTGATGGGTGGGTCGCTCGTAAATTTAATCAAGTATCTGAGCTGGGAAAGATACTCGATCCTACAGCAGACCGGATCATGTTCTTGGTAGCGATATTTTCGATGCTTATAGATGGTTCGGTGCCGATCTGGTTCGGAGTTCTAACTTTGATACGAGAATCAGTCGTAGCTATTGCAGCTCTAATCTTGGCAGGATTAGGAGCAAAAGCCTTACAGGTTACATGGCTAGGAAAAACAAGTAGTTTCGGTTTGATGTTCGTATTTCCTCTTTATTTATTGTCGGCAGCAACTACAGGAATTCAATCAGGCATATACGAAATCCTTGCCTACTGCATCGGAGTACCTTCGCTCATACTCCACTACTATGCCGCCTTTGGGTACATCCCCCTCGCTCGAAATGCCTTAAATTTACATAGGGAATCTCTTGAATAATATCTGAGAGGAAATTTAACTTCACAGGGTGTAAAGTCGGGATATGAACATTCCAGAGAATTTGCTATATTCATCTGACCACGAATGGGTTCGTTTAGAAGATAACAAAGCAATCATTGGAATTACTGATTACGCTCAAGATGCCCTTGGCGATGTGGTTTTTGTGGACCTCCCAAATATTGGAGGAATGGTCGATTCGGGTCAAAGCATTACAGAGGTTGAATCAACTAAATCAGTATCAGATATTTATGCCCCTATACCTGGGAAAATTGTTGAAGTTAATCATGATTTAGTAGATTCACCTGAACTATTGAATGATGACCCATACGGTGAAGGGTGGATTTGTGCAATAGAAATGGTCGACAATTCTCTAGTATCTGAATTGTTGACCGCTGAACAATACGGAGAATTAATAGAGAGTTAACTATGGATTCTGATGAGCCAACGGAAACTTACTTCATTTCAGATAGTGCTGACGGAGAACGTTCAACGCCAAGCACTGGAATCGGATTTGTTGTAACCGAAGGTCCATTAGCAGGGTCAAGATTTTTACTTGATCGAAAGGTTTCAACGCTCGGAAGGCACCCCAAAAGCGACCTTTTTTTTGATGACATCACAGTTTCACGTAGGCATGCAGAAGTTAAAGTCTCGGGAAGCAGTACAAGCGTGCGTGATGTGGGTTCTTTGAATGGAACATACATAAATATGTCTCAGATTGACGATGAGGTAATAATCGCCCCTGGTGACACGCTGCAAATTGGTAAATTTAAATTGGTATTCTTTCAGGACACTAGTAGTGAATGAAAAATCCGATTACACCATCGGAGAAGTAGTTGAGACTCTTCAGGGTGAATTCTCTGGGCTTACAATCTCAAAAGTAAGGTATTTGGAATCCAAAGGTCTGGTTGATCCAAATAGGACAAAGTCCGGGTACCGAAAGTATTCACAAAGCGACCTTGATCAACTCCGGTGGGTTCTTCGACAACAAAGAGAACACTTTCTGCCATTACGAGTTATACGAGAACGTTTGAGCTCAGAAAAAAGAAAATCTGAAGAGAAGCTTGGAAGAGGTAATAATTTTCATGATGTGGACCCTGCTTTACCACCAGATGAGTCTTTAGAGTTTGCAAAATCTGAAATACTTCAACGTAGTGGACTCTCAGAAGCTGAATTTGCAGCTATGGAACAGTTTGGGTTATTACCCAAAAGAAATGAAGTAACTGGTGAAACATACAATGCGGATGACCTTCTTATCGCACAAATAGTCTCAAGATTTCTCGGATACGGTATTGAGCCCCGACATCTCCGTGCATACCGTAGAGCCGCCGACAGTGAAGCGGCTCTTTTGGACCAGAGATTAGTTGGCTTAGTTGGTGATGAAGCGAATTACGCCGTAACGGAGATTTCTCATCTTGGATATGAATTGAAGTCTTTACTGGTAAGAAGACTTATTCACTGATTTATCAACTCTTCAAAAATGGTGGATTCGAATGAGTTATTTTCTGAAAACACAGTTATGTTCTACATATGATCGAAATGGAGTTAGTGGGTGTGAGGGTAGAACTTCCCGCATCTGCTCCGATTGTCCTGCTTCGTGAGTCTTCGGATCGAGGACTTTTCCTTCCGATCTTTGTGGGGAGTGCCGAAGCGACATCGATTGCACTTGCTATGGATAAAGTCGAAGCCCCAAGGCCAATGACTCATGACCTACTAGTATCAGTCCTTCAATCACTTGACGCTGAATTACAGCGTGTCGTAGTAACGGAAATTAGGGAGAAAACGTTCTTTGCTGAACTCCATATTAGAGACAGCAGAGGGCAGCGAAAGATTTCATGTCGGCCTAGCGATGCAATAGCTATTGCACTGAGATTGGAAACTCCGATTTGTGTAGTGGATGAAGTGCTCCAGCAAGCTGGGTACCATATACCGGATGATGAAGACGGCGGTCATGAAGAACATGTTTTAGCTGAATTTAGAGATTTCCTTGATGAAGTCACACCAGATGACTTTCTAGGAGACAGCAAATAACAAAATCCTCTAGAATACTGCGTTTTCTTCACAAAAACAGCGGAAAGTTGTGGATAGAGAATTGTGCACATACCATTTAAGTGGTTACATGTCCGTAATTTCTTAAGTGTATTTTCACTTTTGGTTAGGAGGGTACAAATGGCAGATAAAAATCCTACTGAGTCCTATAGCGGTACCAGAGCTTCCGAGATTGTTGGAATAACATACCGGCAGCTAGATTATTGGACACGAACTGGGCTTATCGTCCCATCATTAGAAACTGCGAAGGGTAGCGGGAGCCGAAGAGCTTACTCGTATAAGGATCTTCTCGAACTTAGGGTGGTGAAGGATCTACTTGACGCTGGAATCAAATTAGAGCTTGTCCGTGAAGTCTTTACCTATCTTAAGGAAAATCTAGGTGAAGATGTTGCGTCAGCGAATCTAGTGATCTCAGGTAATAGATCGGTTCTAGTCAAAAGTGGCGAAGAGATAATTGATTTACTCCAAAAAGGTCAGGGCGTTTTAAATATCTTGCCACTTTCGAACGTCAAAGAAGAGATCGATGCTGCAATTGTCGAGCTCCATCCAGAACTGGATACTTTTGATGTAGAAACGACAATCAACGATCAAACAGCATTTGGTAATTAGTTTAGACCAAGGCGATGTCGTTAAAGCGGTCACCACTCCACGCGGAACATAAAGAACTTTCTGCAAAACTAGTAGATTTCGCAGGCTGGGAAATGCCAATTTCGTATCCGACCGGTACTCTTGAAGAGCACCGCCAGTGCAGAAAAGGGTGTGTAACGTTTGATGTTTCACATTTAGGGTCAGTCCTTGTAGAAGGTCGAGAGGCATTTGATGAGCTTCAGTACGCTTTCACTAATGATCTTTCCCGAATCCAACCAGGCCGCGCACAGTACTCCCACTTATTGAATAATAATGGCCACGTAATTGATGACGTGATTATCTGGTGGACAGGTGAACAGCAGTTTGAAATTATGCCCAACGCTTCAAATACCAAACGCGTCGAAATGGCTTTACTTCAGCGAGGGAAAAAGATCAAAGTCAATAATGTTACGGAAACCCGTGCAGTTTTGGCAGTGCAAGGCCCATCTGCTCGAAATATACTTAAGCGTTTGTCTAAAGATGCAGCAACTGTTGAAAGATTCCATGTTAGTAAAACTATGATTCGCGGTATTCCAGTTACTGTTGCTGGAACTGGCTACACCGGTGAAGATGGTGTTGAGTTAAGTGTCCCTAAAGAGTCAGCGTCAACTGTGTGGAACCTAATGTTGGAGTATGGTTCTATTCCGGCAGGCTTGGGAGCCAGGGATACACTTCGACTTGAAGCTGGTTTACCATTACACGGCCATGAACTAGGGGAGGGCATCACACCAAATCAAGCCAATATGAAATGGGTTGTAGCTATAGATAAGGGAGACTTCATGGGCAAGGAGTCAATTCTGTCGGAGCTCAAAGCAGGCCCCAGTCGCATATTGCGAGGATTTCTATCAAATAGTCGTAGGCCACTCAGACATGGGCATGAGATATTGATGAATGATGAAGTTATTGGCCATGTAACAAGCGGTAATTTCTCCCCAACCCTAGGGAAAGGAATCGCTATGGGCTTCATAGACCCAGACGTAGAAGTTGGTTCCCCTGTTCTAATTCGCGGAACGAAGAGTGACAGTGAAGCAGAGGTAACTAAATTACCTTTTTACCGGCCGAAATGAAGTTGAAGTCACTCATCTAAAATATTGATGGAAATCTGGCGAAGCAGCGCGTCACAAAGAACGAGGCAAGTCATGGCTTCAACCATAGGAACGGCCCTCGGAAGTACGCATGGGTCATGGCGACCTTTAGCTGAAAGTTCAACCGCATTGCCATCCTTATCCACTGTTTCTTGTGCCGATGCGATTGTAGCAGTTGGCTTGAACGCTACTCGGATAATAATGTCTTCTCCGTTTGAAATTCCGCCTTGAATACCGCCTGAATTGTTAGTACGAGTACGTGTATTTCCGTTTTCCCCGATTTCGAACAGGTCATTGTGTTCTCTTCCGGTCATTTCTGCTCCGGCGAAACCACTGCCCACTTCGAATCCTTTAGATGCAGGAAGGCTCATAATTCCCTTTGCTAGGTCAGCTTCCAACTTGTCAAAAACAGGATCACCGAGCCCAACTGGTACATTCCGAGCAATGCATTGGACTACACCCCCCAGACTATTGCCTTCTTTACGGGCTTTAGTAATCGCATCAGATATAGCAGCAGCAGCTGTACTATCTGGACAGCGAGTGGGGTCGGCTTCCACCATGGGAAGGGTGACATCAGATGGGTCAGTGGTTGATTCGATAAGATGAACTTTTTGAACCCATCCTAGAACATCAACACCGCAGTATTGCTTAAGAAGTTTCCTAGCTACAGCACCAGCAGCTACTCTACCTACAGTCTCTCGTGCGCTTGATCTTCCGCCACCCTCGTGTGCTCTTATTCCGTACTTTGTGTCGGTAGTAAAGTCAGCGTGAGAAGGCCTATATACATCCTTTAAATGGTCGTATGCGCCACTCTGATGATCTATATTGCGAACACTCAATGCGATCGGGGTTCCTAAAGTTTTTCCCTCGTATACGCCACTTAAAATTTCTATAGTGTCGGATTCATCGCGCTGAGTCACTAGGTTGCTTTGGCCAGGACGACGCCTATCAAGGTCCGTTTGAATATCTTCGACTGTTAACGGGAGGCGTGGAGGACAACCATCGATGACAACTCCAACAGCAGGGCCGTGGGACTCGCCGAAAGTATGGATGCGAAAAATGGAGCCAAATGAACTACTCATACCTCTGAGGATAGATCAGATCTCTCCCTAGAGTGTGGGTATTTCTATAACATCGCCACTCACTCATCGACAAGCATCGCAGGCTGCAAGTAGTGCATTTTCAACAACCTCGCTTAATGCCGGATGAACATAGAGCATACCCCTAGCCAAATCTTTGATATTTTGACCAAACTTCATTCCTTGAACTAGTTGATGGATAAGCGTCGAAGCATGGGGCCCCATAATGTGCGCACCTAATATATTTCCATTCTTAGGATCAGCAAGAACTTTACAGAACCCATCACTGTTTTCCATAGCCCACCCATATGCTACATGCGAGTATTGTGCACAGCCCTTCACGTACTGCTTGCCTAGCCTTTGCAACTCTTCTTCTGTCGCACCGACTGCTGCTATTTGAGGGTTGGTAAATATAGCGTACGGAAGTGGATCAAGATCTACGGTCATGGGCTCAGATGAGTTGATGAGGTTATGTGACACAATTCTCGCTTCGGCGTTTGCGGCATGTTTCAACTGGTTTGGATTTGTCACATCACCTAATGCAAAGACTCCAGGAACATTGGTTCGCATTTGTTCATCAGTTATTATGTACCCGTTTTTGACTGCAATGTCTGTTTCGACAAGATTCAAATCGTCAGTAGCAGGTGCTCGTCCTGTTGCAATTAGAAGCATGTCACTGCACAGTGAGATACTGCCAGTTGGTGTTGTGCAAGTAAGTTGAATTCTTCCGTCTTCATCTTCAGAGACAAGCTCGACGTGAGTCTCAAGGTGCACTCCTACATTTTTTGTAAAGGCTTCAGTGAATTTCTCGCTTATTTCGCCATCTTGCGCTTTCAACAGCTGTCCGCTTCGGGCAATTATTGTGACTTTACATCCTAGAGAGGAAAATATATAAGCCATCTCTGTTGCAATGTAGCCGCCACCAACGACAACTAAGGATTCAGGAAGAGTATCTATTCTCATAATCGAATCGGAAGTATGGAAAGCAGTCTCAAGAAGTCCTGGTATTTCTGGTAATACCGGTTTGGCCCCTGTGGCGATAACGATATTTTTCGCTACTAATTGCTTCCCGTCTACTTCCAATTTCGTATTGTCGAGAAATCGTGCATGTCCTTTGTATAAGGTAACGTTTGACAATCCCGCCCTATAGCTCTCACCCGACTCTGATATTGGGTCGATTCGATTAAATATTCTTTGCTGTATGTCGCTCCATCGAATATCGGTGACCGAGGCGTCGATACCTAACATCTCGCAAGTTTCTATTTCATAAATTGTGTTGGCTATATGGACAAGCATTTTGGAAGGGATGCACCCACGATTTAAACAAGTTCCACCAAATACACCCTTTTCAATAATGGCAATTTTCCATGAATCAAACTCTGGGGTGATAATAGTGTTACCACTACCAGTACCGATAATCACAAGGTCATACTCTTCAAGTTCTGCAGGCACTAGTTCTCTCGATCATTGATTCCAGTTGCGATGTGATCAATTAAATTTCCGTCAAGGGAAGGATTGGAACCTGATTCGATCATTTGGTGACGAACTTTCATATGATCATGGTGAGCATTGTCAGTAAATATGTAGAACTTCTTCTCTTGGATGCCCTCAAAGACCAGGTCTGCAACGACGTCTGGGGATAATGAATTCGCATAGATCTCCTCTATTAACTCCTTTCGGTCGCTTAGGTCGTCTTCCTGATGAAGTGCGTGGGGTTGATATTTTTCATGGCGGTTTCTATTGCTGTCCAGAATGCCGGTTCTAACAAGACCTGGGCATAAAGCACTTATCCCTACTCCGGAGTTATCTTGCTCTAACTCAAAGTAGAGGGTCTCAGCAATTGTTAGAACAGCGTGTTTACTTGCGTTGTAGGGACCCATTCCAGGATATGAGAGGTGACCGGCAATCGATGAAGTAACTAGAATGTGGCCATCATTCTCCTGCTTTAAAACAGGTAAGAAAGATTGGATCCCATAGATAACACCCCACAAGTTAACGGCAAGAATCCACTCCCAATCCTTAGTCGATGTAGATTCGATAGGGCCACCAGCACCAACACCTGCATTTAAGCACACAATTCCAGGGGTTCCTATTTGGCTAACTATCTGTTCTTTAAAACTATGATTTGAAGCTTCGCTAGAAACATCTAGAAGATAACCATTTGCTGCAATCCCTTCCTTGTTTAACTCATCTATTGTCCGTTCCAAGGCAGGTTCTTCTATATCCCCAATACAGATTCGGCAACCTGCACGACCATACCGATAGGCGAGTGCCTTTCCTATCCCACTAGCACCACCTGTTATAACTGCAACCTGATTTTTCACGCTAACCTCACTAATTCTCCTAAGCGAAGAATACCCCTAAGATGGGCAATGACGCTAAGAGGTAACCATGGTTAGCAAAAATTTAAACATCGGGCTACTTTTCCCCTTTCGGAAAGATCACGAAACCCTTAATCAGCTATGTAGAGATTTCCCAGTAGAAATTATTCGAGCACCATATATCGAATCAAATGAACTTAGGTCGTCTAGAGGGTTAAATAGCGGTAGAAATCCTCATCGGTATGAAGAACCGAATGTTGAGCAATTCACGTTGGATCAGTGGCGTCAATGTAACGCAATAATTTCAATGGATTTACCTAGCAATCCAAAGGTTTTGTTCCCAAATTTACAATGGTTCCAAGGTGTTTCTGCAGGGTATGACCATATTGATACTGATGCTTTGACTGCTATGGGAGTAGTGCAGACCAGTGCAAGAGGTATTGCCTCTCCATCGATCGCGGAATTTGTATTTGCGAGATTATTACAGATCTGGAAAGGGCTACGAGTACTCGACCAACAACAGGACGAAAAAACCTGGAGAGTGCGATTCGGCACTGAAGCAAATGGAAAAACCATGGGAATAGTCGGATTCGGATCGATAGGTAAGGAAATCGCTACTCGAGCACGGGCCTTTGGAATGACAGTATTAGCAACAAGAAAGTCAATAACTAAAGAACGAACTGATGTGGATGCTGATTTCCTTTTCCCCGCAGATGAAGTTGACAAAATGATCGCAATGTCTGATGTAGTAGTTATGGCAGCTCCGGCTACTGAAGAGACTCGTGACATGTTTAATGAAAAACGATTTGCACTAATGAAACCTGGAACTATTTTCTGTAACATCGCCAGAGGTATGCACGTTGTAGAAGACGACCTCGTCGAAGCGTTAAATAGCGGCCACCTTGCCGCTGCAATCCTTGATGTTGCTAGAACTGAGCCGTTACCAGACGAAAGCCCGATATGGTCTGCAAGGAATATGTACCTTTCCCCTCATTGTTCGGTTTCGTTCGATAGTTACGAAGAGAACGCCGTGTCGTTACTAGTCGAGAACGCGAAACGATTCCTGCAAGGGAAGGCACTTACCAACGTTGTAAATAGGGATAGTTAATTATTTTCTTTGAAAGTCCGGTTTCCGCTTCTGGGAAAAAGCCAGAGGTCCTTCTTTAGCATCTTCGCTCGAAAAGACTGACCATCCATAGCTAAATTCGTGGTCTAGAGCTTCTTTCTCAGTCATTCCATCAGTTTCATGCAAAGTTTTAAGTATCGCTTCAACAGCGATAGGCCCATTTTCACATATGGTTTCAGCAATTTCTCTAGCTTTACTCAGCGCTTGGCCATCGGGTACAACGTGTCCGATTAATCCGATTTCTTTAGCTTCTGCAGCTCCAATATGTCTTCCAGTCAGAAGTAAGTCAGCAGCCACTGTGTAGGGGACTTGACGTCTTAAACGAACTGCAGAACCTCCCATTGGGTACAAGCTCCATCGAGCTTCAGAGATTCCAAATTTTGCACTTTCGCCAGCTACTCTGATATCCATTGCTTGGAGTATCTCTGTCCCTCCAGCGATAGCAACACCTTCAACCGCTGCGATTATGGGCTTTGTAGGTCGGTATGATCGCAAAAGCCCTTTCCAGTGAATTTCCGGATCTTCAGCAGACCGTTGCTTCATATCAATTTCAGTGTCTGCATCATCAGCGTTGCCTGACATGGCTTTCAGATCGGCCCCAGATGAAAAATTTCCATCTGCTCCAGTGACAATTATGCAACGGATTTGATCATCTTCCGAAGCTTCAACGAAAGCGTCATACATTCGAACAATCATCGGACCGGAGATGGCATTCATCCTTTTAGGACGATTTAACGTAACAGTCATAATGTGTCCGTCACGCTCCACTAATGCATCAGGCATAATTCTCTCTTTTCTTATGAAACTAGATGATATAGAACACTAACGGTATTCGTTTAGATCAGGACAACTACACATTAAATTCTTGTCTCCATGAACGCCGTCTATGCGTCCTACCGGAGGCCAATACTTATTTTTCTGAACGAAGTCAACTGGATACGCAGCATTAGATCTGCTGTATTTCTCGTTCCATTCATCGCTACAGACGTGAGCGGCGGTGTGGGGGGCATTGTGAAGCATAGAATTTACATAATCAATTTTTCCATCTTCAATCTGTGAGATTTCCTCCCGTATCTTTATCATGGCTGTGCAGAATCTATCGATTTCTGAGAGGGATTCAGATTCGGTAGGCTCTATCATCAATGTTCCAGCAACTGGGAATGACATAGTAGGAGCATGGAAGCCATAGTCCATGAGCCTTTTCGCAATATCGTCAGCATTAACTCCGGCGCTTTGCGTCAGAGGCCTAATGTCAATTATGCATTCGTGTGCAACAAATCCGTCTGTTCCCGTGAATAAGATGGGGAAGTGAGATGAGAGTTTCTTTGCAACATAATTAGCGCTTAGAATTGCTATTTGAGTAGCGCGTAATAGATCGTCATCTCCCATCATGGCGATATAAGCCCATGAAATTGGCAATATGCTCGCCGAGCCCCAGGGGCTAGCACTTATTGGGCCTATACCTGAGGAAGGACCTGCATCTTCTACAAGTGGATGATTCGGCAAATAGGGTGCTAGGTGTTCTGCTACTGCAACTGGTCCTACACCTGGGCCTCCACCTCCATGTGGGATGCAGAAAGTTTTATGCAAGTTGAGGTGCGACACGTCGGCACCGAACTTTCCTGGCTGAGCTATCCCTACTAGAGCATTTAAATTTGCCCCGTCAAGGTATACCTGCCCTCCGTGCTGATGAACCAGTTCACAAATCTGTGTAATCGATTCTTCAAAGACTCCATGTGTCGATGGGTATGTAACCATTATTGAGCTTAATGAATCTCGGTTAGCGACACATTTATTCTCAAGGTCTATCAGATCTACATTCCCATTCTGGTCGCACTCTACGACTACGACTTTCATTCCTGCCATTGCAGCACTTGCTGCATTTGTTCCATGGGCAGAAGCTGGTATAAGGCAGATATTCCTTCCAGAGTCTCCGCGTGAGTGATGATATTTTTGTATAGCCAATAGGCCAGCCAGTTCACCTTGCGAGCCCGCATTTGGCTGAAGACTAATTGCTGAATATCCAGTTATGTCGATTAACCATTCTTCTAATTCTGAAATTAGGATGTCGTATCCTTTGCGCTGCTCTTGAGGAACGAAGGGATGAATGTCAGAAAACTCTGGCCAGGTTACTGGCAGCATTTCAGTCGTGGCATTTAGTTTCATTGTGCAGGATCCAAGTGGAATCATTGTCCGGTCGAGGGCTAGATCCCGATCAGCAAGAGTGCGAAGGTACCGAAGCATTTCTGTTTCGGTGTGGTAACTATTAAAAACTGGGTGCGTACAGTAGGAACTCTCCCTTAGTAAGGGTCCATGCAGAGGTGATGGAATGTCATGACTATGGTCCGATATCCCGAAGGCATTCAGTGTTCTTAGTAGGTCGGCACTTGTTGTTGTTTCGTCAAAAGAGATAGTGATACTGTCTTCATCTACCATACGAAAGTTGATGCCAAACTCTTGTGCACGTGTGCATATATCTCGAGCTTCACCTGAAACATTCACTGTAATGGTGTCGAACCAAGTTAAATTTGGAACGCCAAACCCGTTAGAGCGTAAGTTGGCGACGAGTTTGCTAGTCAAATTATGAACGTTTGTTGCGATTGATCGCAGCCCATTGGGGCCATGATACACGGCATATGCGCCAGCGATTACTGCCAGTAAAACTTGGGCTGTGCAAATATTGCTAGTGGCTTTCTCTCTTCTGATGTGTTGCTCTCGCGTTTGCAGGGCTAGTCGCAATGCATTATTTCCATGTGCGTCAAGTGACACTCCAACAATCCGCCCTGGAATGGTTCGCCTATTTTCATGCTTTGTTGCAATGTATGCTGCGTGCGGACCACCAAATCCTAATGGAACCCCAAACCGCTGGGCGCTGCCTATGACTACATCTGCGCCTAATTCTCCAGGGGGACTAAGAATGCACAGTGACAAAAGATCTGCTGCCACGGCGACTAGGCGGCCAGCTTCGTGATGGTCGACTATTGGCTGAGATAAATTTGCTACATGCCCAGATGCACCTGGGTACTGGTATAAAACTCCAAAACATTTGTCGTGTGCTTTGTCCGGATCGCCTACCTCTACTTGGATGCCCATAGCTGCCGCTCTGGTTTGGACAACTGAGATTGTTTGTGGAAAACATTCAGAGTCAACGAAGAACACATTCTCGGAACCACCGTGTAGTCGCTTGAGCATTGTCATTGCCTCAGCAGCAGCCGTTGCTTCGTCTAGTAGGGAGGAATTGGCGATGTCACAACCGGTTAAATCACAAACCATCGTTTGAAAATTTAGTAGGGCTTCTAGTCTTCCTTGAGATATTTCAGCTTGGTATGGCGTGTAGGCGGTATACCAAGCAGGATTTTCGAGAATATTTCTCTGTATTACTGGCGGGAGATGAGTGTTGTAGTATCCAAGGCCGATCATCGATGTATGCACGACGTTAAGAGCAGCGATTTGCTGCAGCCGATCGATAGCCTGAACTTCACTGAATTTGTCCGGTAAGTTAATACTCTCTGATAGGTCCCGTATGGACTTTGGGACTGTTTTCTCTATAAGTTCATCAATGGAACTCAAACTAAGAAAGTCGAGCATGGCCTGCTGATTCTCCTGATTGAGGCCTATGTGTCTTCGAGCGAATTCAGCTGGGTTAGACATAACTTCCTTCCGATATTAAGAGTTATGTCCCCCTCTGTCTTGATACCTGAGAGCTTCGGCTTTGCCTTTCCCCTTCGGTGAATGATTGAACATTCTTTCCAGATCGGTCGCTTTAAACGGTACCTTTGCCTGAGAGATTCGGGGGGACCCTTGCTCCTTCGGCGCCAACTAAGTTGAACTCTCCCGTGTCAAACATTGACCAATGTTAGACTAGCTCGATTCATATCAAAATGTCACGGCTTTGACGAAATGAATTTTCTATTCTGGAAAAACAGCAGCACGATCAGATAAACCATACTTCTCAAATCGCCCCCAGAATCCATGTTCGTATAGTCCGTAACCGACTTGGTCGTCGTATTCGAATCTCCCGACGTGGTCTACGACACCATATTGACCAATGCCCTTTATATCTTCAACTTTGTAATGTAGGCCCTGAACGACAGTTTCAGGCCCTTGGTACATTCCATGCCGCCAGTCATCTTCGATACCGTACCCAGTACCGATAGCCACATAGTTTGCTAGCAGCGGGGTGCACTTCATCACAATGTTCGATTCCGGAAACGTAATGACTGATCCGTTGAGCATTCTTGTGCCTGGAATCCTGTCATGGTCGTATTCCGGCGTGCCGAGCCATTCATTTTCCTTCTGTGGGTCCTTCCATACACGCATCGCTTCTTCTAGTTCTCGAATACCATCGTTAGTTTCTTGAAGCATGTAGATAATTGAGTGATCGCCAAAATCAATTGGAAAATAGTTCCATAGGCCTTCCATCACGGAAACATTTTGTCTTATTCCGTCCGACTCTTTTTCCCCTACTGGTCTAATTCCCCAAGACCGATCGCGGCTGCCTCCCCACTTATCGGAGGTTACAGTCCAACTCGAACCAGGTATTGAAAGATTTCCACTCCAGCGGCCCATTTGTGCGAAACGTTGCGTATCAAATACAACTTTACCTTCTCTCCGTAAGAACTGTCTTGGTTCTTCTAGAGGCCGGTGCGACCCTTGCCATTCGACATTCATACTCACACCCCATTCGTTATCTTCGCACGTAACTCTAATCATCTCTAAAGGTTCAATGATTTCGATTTCAAGAGGGCCAACCTTCAAATTTGATCTGTCTGCTATGGGCCTTGAAGCTCGAATAACTCGATGGTCGTCTTTAGTTCCTATAGCCAGAAATCCATCAGTAACACCGAGATTAGGGTATTGCCCTATACCGAATATCGCCATAACCTCATCGCTTGATCCATGTAAGTTGAAATAGTACCTGTCGTAGAAGTTCCGATCGCTAGTCGCTGGATGGCGAACATATTCTGATGTTTGGTGTACTGGGAAATCATCCCATGATGAAATCGCCATTTCTCCTCCAATGTGTTTGATCTTTATGTACGGATTGATGGTATATGGTCAAGAAAATATGTTGAAATCGCCAGGCAAAACATTCCATAAACTGAGTAATAGGACTAGACCATCGGTTTAGGGATTACTAAAATTGAGTTGGGGATGAGAAGGAAATTATGTTTGCTGAAGTATTAGACGTAGAGCGTATTACGCCTGGACTTATACGAGTTCGATTCGGTGGAGGAGATCTTCATGCATTTGAATCAACTGAGTACACTGATCAGTATATTAATGGCTATTTTGTACCACCTGATGCAACTTACCCAGTTCCATTTGACCTAGATGAAGTCCGTACCCTGGGTGATGAGTTAAGGCCTAGGCCGAGACGTTTTACAGTCCGAAAGTGGGATGAAGAAGCAAAGAAACTGACAATTGACTTCGTAATACATGGCGATGTTGGCTTTGCCGGTCCTTGGGCTAAACGCGCAGTACCTGGTGACAAGCTTCAATTTAAAGGCCCTAATGGTGGCTATTCGCCCAATCCCGAAGTTGACTGGCATTTGTTCGCTGGTGATGAGACAGCGATACCTGGTATTAGTGCATCTGTTGAATCATTGGGATCTGGGAGTCATTGTGTCGTCTTTATCGTAGTGGACAGTCACGAGTTTGAAGTCCCGATCCATACCGATGCAACACTTGACCTGAAATGGCTTCATAGAGACAACTCAACTGATCCATCATCTCTACTTTTGGCTGCAGTTAGGAACTTCGACTTCTTAGAGGGAACGTACGACGCTTTTGTCCATGGAGAGGCAGGTGAAGTGAGAGAATTGAGAAAGTATCTAGTAGGCGAAAAGTCACTGGATCTAGAGACTTCATCCATTTCTCCTTATTGGCGAAGAAACCACACTGACGAAGCTTGGAGGAAAGTGAAGAAAGAGTGGCTGGCTGATCAGGAAAACGATATCTAATTTAGCCCCACTAAACTAAATCAAGTATTTTCGCCCATCCGCCTTTCGATGGGGGAGGGATGACATAGTCCGCCATCTCCATCAGATAGTCTTCTGAGTCTTCTACTACCATTGCTATATCTGCGCCCTTAAGGAGTTCCTTATCATTCCCAGCATCTCCGAGCGCAATAACTTGTGATGGGACAATATCGTAGTACTGACACCATTTCTCAACGCCTGTCCATTTGGATGTGAACGGTGGCTGAACCATCAACGAGTGCTCACCAAAAAGCTTGTCTTCGTAATACGCTACAGTCCCTAGAGATTCTGTCGAGATAATGCTTTCTGCTTCTTGAAGGAGGGATTTTTCGATACCAAGAATGCAGAAACTGAGAACTTTCCTATCCTTTGGGAATAAACCCAAATTGTCCATTTCGATTAAATCGGCTCCTATTGCTTCAAGGTGTCCGATACTAGTTGTAGGTGAAGACACGTAAACGTAACTGTCATCGGCATACAAGCAGGGCGAAAGCGAACATGCATTAAAGATTTCCCTTAATCGTGTTTCATTGGCATCTGGAAAGTCACTAAGGAAGAACGGTTCAGATCTCTTAAAACAATATCCGAGTGACCCATTTAAAAGTACCGCTTGCCCTCTGAATTCGTATCGACGGAATGCCTCAACAACACTCCGTAGTCGTCTACCTGTTGCAACTAATAGGGGGATATTTCTTCTCTTTAATTCTTTTACAGCAGCCAATGAGTCGGAATGGATTTCCTCTCCGTTGAACCACAGTGTCCCATCTAAGTCAGTAACAACAAGGGTTTCAATGTTCACCCCTAGATTGTACAAGCCCCTATAAGACAAAGTCACCACAAAGCTGATAGATCTACCTCTAGAATGTTGAAATGGGAAAGAAGAGGGTTCCAGCCGTAGAGGGGATGTTTACTATGGACCATTCTAGCCCTGCGTTAATTGGCGGAAGATCCACTGTTTCCGGAAGTTATTACTTTCCAAAGGACCTCGGCGGAAATGACCCCGAAGCAGTCTCGGACAGGGATAGGGAAGAAGTAACCCTTAGTAACAAAGGAAAAGTTTGGAGTTACACATCAGCTGATTACCCTCCAGCGTTACCATATGTAATTACCGAGGAACCTTTTCGGCCGTTTGTGATTGCAGCTGTAGAGCTAGAGAAGGAAAGCATGGTCATTTGTGGCCAGATGATGCCCGGTATTGAAATATCCGATATGCAAGTCGGCATGGAAGTTCAAGTTGCCTTAGACGTTTTGTATGAAGACGATGAATCACAATATTTGGTTTGGAAATGGGAACCCCTTAGAAGGGATAACTAATGGGCGTAGGAGAGGTAGCAATACTCGGTGTAGGAATGCACCCATGGGGTAAATTTGTCGGTAAGTCATTCGTTGATCTCGGAGTTCACGCTGCAAACGCAGCTCTCAAGGATGCAAATGTAGAATGGGGCGAAATACAATTCGTTTCTGGGGCGAATACTGTCCGTAACGGATACCCAGGATGGGTTTCTGGATCTACGTTCGCAAATGCGCTTGGATTTCAAGGAGCGCAGCTTGCTTCAAGCTATGCCGCATGCGCATCAGGGGTTACAGCATTATCGATAGCTCGCGCTCAGATACTTTCTGGTGTTTGTGAAGTCGCTCTCGTTATCGGTGCCGATCAAGTCCCGAAAGGCATGTTTGCTCCGGTTCCGGGTGATCGCCCACAGGATGTAGATTGGTTACGTTTTCGCTTACTTGGACTTTCAAACCCAGCTTACTTTGGACTTTTCGCTAGAAGGAGAATGGCCTTACACGGGGACACAGAGGAAGATTTCGCTGCTGTTAAGGTGAAGAACTCACTTCATGGATCTAAGAACCCGAATGCAAGATTTACAAAGACATTTACTGTCGAGGATGTTGAGGCATCACCTGTCGTAGCAGATCCATTACGTTTGCTTGAAATCTGTACTACTAGCGATGGGGGAGCGGCGATCGTAGTATCGAGCATTGACTACGCTAAGAAAAAGGGAATTAAGGACCCTGTTCGAGTGACCGGAATTTCCACAGTTGGACCCACATACCCGAATTCAATAATTGATATGCCGTATCTTGCTTCTGACTCATGGTCAGTTTCAGGTGACGCTTCCCATACATTTAAAAATCAGATAGCTCAACACGCTTATACAGAGGCAAACATTTCAGCAAAAGATTTAGATTTCGCGGAGGTTTACGACCTTAGCTCTGCATACGAGCTCGATTGGTATGAACACATCGGCTTGTGCGAACCTGGAATGGCTCGCAATCTTCTTCATAACGGAGATACAGCAATTGGTGGGAGAATACCGGTTAATCCTTCAGGAGGGCTAGGTGCGTTTGGAGAAGCTATTCCAGCTCAAGCGATAGCTCAGGTTTGTGAATTGACGTGGCAACTCCGTGGGGAGGCAGGCGAACGTCAGGTAGACGACGCAAGTGTAGGCATGTCGATCAATTACGGGATGTTCGGTCACGGTAGTTCGGTTATAGCAAGGAGATAATGTGACAATTCATTTAGAAACTCATGATAATGGTGTCCTTCAGATAACTATGGATAATCCTCCAGTCAATGCTCTTAACATTGACGACACGTTCGAAATCGCTTCTATTTGCGACTCGATCAGGCACAAATCAGAAGTAACAGTGGTCATACTGACTGCAACTGGAAAAGGATTTTGCGCAGGCGTTGACATCAAAGAACTCGAAAACAGAGATGGCCATGAAGGAATACTCGAAATTAATGAGGCCTGTTATCAGGCATTCAGAGCGGTATATGAATGTGATGTACCTGTAATAGCCGCTGTAAACGATTATTGTCTTGGCACTGGCATAGGGCTCGTTGGCTGTTCAGATATCATCATTTCTGTTAGTGACGCCCAATTTGGTTTACCAGAAGTTGACAATGGAGCCCTCGGTGCACTTACCCACCTCGAAAGAATCGTACCTCGACAGCGCGCTCGTCAAATGCTTTATACATGTGATACAGCAACAGCATTGGAGCTTCATGGATATGGAACCGTATACCAATGTGTTGATCTCGATGAACTTCAATCCTCAGCACTTACCCTTGCTTCTAAGATCGCAGCAAAGCAACCTGAGACTATTCGCGCCGCAAAACGTTCCGCTATTGGTATAGATACTCAAGATATTCGAAAAAGCTATCGATACGAACAAGGCTTTACGTTTCAGCTAAATCTCGCAGGCGAGGGCCATAGAGCACGGCAAGAATTTCTAGAAGGTAAAAGAAATACCAAATAGCTACCGGACTAATTCAAATTCTTTCTAAGTCCCGTTTGAATCTGACCTGAGTTGTAAACTCGTGTAATGTACGACCAATAGGTTGAACTACATCGGGGACTAAATGCGTAAAGTCATAAAACTGGTATCTCCTTGGGTTTTGCTCGCTTTATTCGCTGCTGCGTGTGGCGGAAGCGATAGATCATCTAGCTCAAACGATTCCCAATCAGCGTCGCCGAGCAGCCAAAGCAGCAATAACGATTCCCACTCAGCGTCTCCGAACAGCCAAAGCAGTAATAACGACTCATCACAAGACAGTGATCAACCTGACGATCAGGCGACTACCAGTTCCAACGAATCGGCAGACGATCCGATTGAAGAAAGCACACCTGAGCCAGTAATCCCTACATTTGGCGACATTGAATGGCCATGTGGTCCCGGTTCTGCATCTGGAGCCACTGATCAGGGTGTAACCGACACTCAAATACTTATTGGTGGAGGAGATGACCGAGGGTTCGTTGGTTCCCTCGGACTCAATATCACTCAAACTGATACCATCCAGGCATTCGTCGATGTCTGCAATGATATGGGAGGTATTCTCGGTAGAGAAATAGTTGTTGAGCTATACGACGCGAAGATATTTGAAGTGTCCTCAGTCTGGCTAGATGCCTGCCCTCGAATGTTTATGATGGTTGGGGAAGGATTCGCAGTAGATGGGTTTGGTGAGGAGACAAGAGTGCAATGTCAACTCGCTCACATCCCAGCATGGACTGTTTCAGCTGCTGCTGCACATGGCCCGTGGATGATCCAACCAGTCCCGAATCCTGCTGACCGCATGTCTCTTTCAATAGCATCATGGATTTCAGACACTTTCCCTGAGACAATTGCCGCTTCCGCAACCGTTTATGGAAACTTCGGAGCGACAATTGAGAATAAAGATAAGGTACTCGCTTCCTACCCACAAATAGGCTTCGAATTCGATGTTGATCTGGAATACAACATAAACGGCGAAGACGACTGGACGCCATTTGTGTTATCCCTGAAAGAAGCAGGAATTCAGCATGTTTACTTCACCGGAACTTGTCTCCCCAATTATCAAGCTTTTAGAGCAGCAGCAGCGGTGAACGATTTTGATGCTATCTATTCAGTCGACCCTAATTTCTACGAAGACACCTGTAGACGTGCTAACTCTGATGGCGTTATGAATAACACCTATATACGAAGCGCCTATATACCATTTGAAGAAAGGAGTTCGTCTAAAGCTGTCGATGACTATTTAACAATTATGGAAAACACAGGTGGTGAAGTAGCTTTACTCGGCATGCAAACAGCTTCGGCTTTTCTACTTTGGGCAACTGCAGCTAAATCTTGCGGCTCCGAATTAACTAGAGAATGCGTGTTGCAAGAAGCAGCCGCAATCGATGAATGGACTGGCGGTGGTATGCACGTTCCAAGTGATCCAGGAGTTAACGAAACACCTCCATGCGGGCTAGTGATGGAGTTAGTCAATGATTCTTACAGGCGAGTATTCCCAGAGGAACCTGGCACATACGCGTGCAACGATTCATGGTCTGCGTCTTTCACTACCGAATGGAGCGAGCAGGCAAAACTTGATGAAAATCGAGTTTCGCATCAATTCACAGATTAAGAGACACCACGATAGAAAATGACCGAATTTCTTACATTCACGGTCGTAGGCTTAGCTACAGGAGCTATATATTCAATAGCCTCTGCTGGACTAGTTGTCACATACACTACATCGGGCATTTTCAATTTCGCTCATGGTGCTATCGGAATGTTTTCAGCATTTCTCTATTGGCAACTACGATGGGACGAAGGATGGGGAGGATTTTGGCCTGCGCCAATAGCTCTGGTCTTTGTTCTCTTTATAGCTGCCCCCATAATAGGAATCCTTCTTCAACTCATTGTTATGAGAGGCTTAGAAGGAACAAGCGAAACAACCAAACTTGTCATACCCATAGCGGTAATGCTCGCATTTATTGGGATCACCAATTGGGTGTGGCAAGGGGCTGAACAAAGAATACCTAAACCATTTTTTGGCCGCAATGCTAAATGGTCCATTGGGGACGCGTACATAACTTGGCATCAAACAATAATCGTCATCGCCGCAATCGGTTTGGCGATCGCTTTAAGGTTCCTCTTATTTAATACCAAAATTGGTGTGACAATGCGAGCAGTTGTAGACAATCCGGAGCTTGTTGAACTAAATGGTGGCCGCCCAAATCGCTCTGCCATGCAAAGTTGGGCAATCGGCTCAATAATGGCGGCCATAGCAGGTGTTCTCATTTCCCCCTTACTCGGCGGGTTAGGAGTCTTAGCACTCACATTACTTGTCGTAAATGCCTATGCAGCCGCTATCTTCGGAAGACTAAAGAACCTTCCTCTCACTTTTATCGGAGGTCTCGTAATCGGATTATCGGTTTCTTATTGGAACTGGATCTCCAAAACCGGCCAAAAATGGCCTTGGTTATCTGAACTTCGAACGACTCTACCCATCGTTATTCTCTTCTGCGTGCTATTGCTGCTACCACAAGACCGATTACGTGGCAATCGTCCAGAATCACTCCGCGAACAATTTAGGGTCCCATCCATTAGAGCGACTATTCTTTGGAGTTTCGCCTTAGTTTCAATAATCTCTGGATTGAGCCTAATAATTTCAAGTAAATGGGAGGCGCTCCTTACTCGAGGCCTAACTATGGCCATAATCGGGCTTTCGATGGTTCTACTAACTGGCTACGCCGGTGAACTTAATTTAGCTCCGTTGGCCTTTGCGGGGATTGGAGCAATAGCAGCATTTCAATTTGATGTAGGCTCCACAGTTGAAACTGGTCCTGGATTCGCAACGTTGGCGACTCTTCTAGCAGTCGGATTTGGCTTCCTTGTTTTCCCAGCATTTGGACTAGTGAAACGGCGTTTATTTATTGCTGTGACTGCCTTTTCATTATTTGTATTCATCCTTGTCGTTTTCTTCGACGGTACAACCGGAACAGGCATTGCAAGTAGAGAAAGTATGTCATTATCTGGCCTAGTAGTTGCAGCTCTTATTACTGCCTCTGTAGGAGCAACAGTTGCTCTACCGGCAATTAGACTCAGGGGGCTGTATCTAGCACTTGCGACTTTCGCATTTGCCATTTTCGTTGACAAAATGGTCTATAAGCAAAGAGAAACCCTCACGTTTGATATCCCCTTGATAGGGGACAGCGAAGACCTGTCGATAAACCTCTTCAATAACGGAGCGCTCAATATACCTAGACCTAAATTCTGGGGAATAGACTTCGGAGAAAAACAATGGGCGATGCTCATATTCGTGTCAATAATCTTCTGCTGTATTTCAGTTGCGCTAATTCAACTACGAAAAAGTTCATATGGCAGGCAGCTCACCGCAATGAAAGATAGTCCAGCAGCATGTGCGACTCTTGGCATGAACATGCGTCGACTCAAGTTATCTGTCTTCACACTGGCTGCTGCCATAGCCGGTTTCGGCGGTGCACTTCATGCATCTAATCTCCGAACTATTCAAGAAGATTACCCATTTACTATTTGGGAAGGGCTAGCGCTCTTCATGCTTACCGTTGTAGGAGGAATCGGCTATATAAGCGGAGCACTTTTTGGTGGAATAATTTATGCTTGCGCATTCATAGTAATGGGAGATTTTTGGGGAAAACTAGCAGAAGACTGGAGGAGTTTCGATTGGCTATTCACATTCCTGCAGGACTTCTTCTTACTCCTTGGTCCAGCTTTAGCTGGAATAGGGCTTGGAAGAAATCCAAGTGGAGTCGCAAGCCAGATATTCGACGGATTCCGCATCCTACGAAAACGAGAGAACAAAGGAATTATTGGCATCGGAAGCTTGCTTATAGCTTTCAGCTGGTTTTTAAGAGTCATCGATGTCTATAACGGTTGGATATTCATAATGACATCACTACCAATTCTCTTCCTTATGCCACTGCTCGGTGATGCAAACACACGTGACAGGGATCAAAGCAAAGATAAATCAATTGAAATGGCCGGAATTGATTTTCAATTTAGCGACGAATTTATCTCGTTCATAGATAAGGAACTTTCGATACCGAGTAACCCCATGTGGAAAGAAAGCAGGAACAATGACGAATGACGTTCTTGCAGTAGACAATATATCTGTTCAGTTCGGCGGGCATATTGCTGTAAATGATGTGTCACTGAGCGTGAAACCAGGAACAATAACTGGACTCATAGGTCCTAATGGGGCTGGGAAAACAACGCTATTCAATGTCATTAGCGGCCTACTTACGCCCACCGATGGAAGTGTCCACTTCATGGATCAAGACATTACTAGTTTGGCCCCCCACAAAAGGGCTAGACTTGGCATCGGCCGCACTTTCCAAAGATTAGAACTATTCAACAGCTTGTCAGTTATCGACAACATACGAGTTTCAATTGAAATATCTAACCAATGGGGGCACATCCGACCATACCAAGATGAACCATTTACAAAAGCAGAGATCAGTAGGGTCCTTGACATTACAGGCCTAGATTCAGTTCGCAATACCATGGCGACTGAAATCCCCACGGGGCAAGCACGCCTAGTTGAATTAGCACGTGCCCTTATCCTGCAACCAAAAATTCTTCTTCTAGACGAACCTGCTTCCGGGCAAAATGACCAAGAAACTGAAACGTTTGGGTTACTTTTACGAAAAATATGCGAGTCTGGAGTTTCAATCTTTCTAGTTGAACATGACATGGCCCTCGTCATGAACACATGTGATGAAGTAAATGTTCTTGATTTCGGAAGCATTATTGCAAAAGGAACACCAACAGAGATTCAGGAACACGAATTAGTTATCGAAGCATACTTAGGGGCAAAAAAACAATGACCCCTTTACTGTCCCTGCATAGAATTAACGCTGGTTACGCGGAAATACCCGTCCTGCATGATGTATCACTTTCTCTTTACCCTGGAAAAATCTACGCTTTACTCGGGCCTAATGGAGGGGGAAAATCAACAACTCTCAAAGTATGTTCCGGCCAACTAACTCCTACTTCTGGTGACCTCATTATCGCAGGAAAGCCAATGACCAAAAGCAATCCCAGCACTTTAGCTCGTGCAGGAATTTGCACAATTCCTGAAGGTAAAGGGATATTCCCAAATCTAACTGTCAGAGACAATCTCATAATGATGTCTAAGTCTGGAATCCCTTCTGAAGATATCGAAGAAGTCGCATACCAACGATTCCCACAACTTTCTTCGCGAGCACGTCAAACAGCTGGAACACTATCTGGCGGCGAGCAACAAATGCTCGCCATGACCAGAGCTCTCGCTACTAACCCCGCCATATTACTCCTAGATGAATTGTCAATGGGGCTAGCGCCACTTATTGTTGGACAATTATATGAAATCGTAAAACAAGTAGCATCAGGGGGAGTGGCAATACTAATTGTTGAACAATTTGCAAGAACTGCCTTAGAAATCGCTGACACAGCTGGGATCATGCTGAACGGCAGACTAGTTAACGAGGGCAGGCCAGAAAGTATACAAAAAGACCTAAAGCACGCTTACCTTGGGTAAGTGAAAAAAAGGAAGACTATGGAAAGACCAAGGGTAAATGAATTTCGAGAAGCAGTAGAATCATTGAACGCAAAGACTGGGACACCAGATCGTGACAAAATTTACCAGTGGCTTGGTGCTCTACTCATGTGCGCTGGCATCGTAATTGCATTTATAGCGTACTTCGTTGCTGGCGCCCAAAACAGCGGAGATCTAGCAGTTGATAACATCAAACACAATGAACACATTGTTCTTGCAATCTGCGGAATCTCAGTCACTGTCGCAGGTGCCGCCCTGTTTCTAAAGTCTAGCATTACGAGATTTCTACGTTTTTGGCTTATCAGAAGTATCTACGAAAATAGATCCAGAGAAGACTACAACTGATGCACGCCGTCATAACAGGAGGAGCACAGGGCATCGGCTATGCTTGCGCTGAAAAACTGTTGTCACTGGGGTGGGACGTTACCATACTGGACATAAATAGCCACAAGCTAAAAAAAGCATCAAATGAACTCCATTGCGATTATGCCCTGATAGACGTCACAGACCAAAAGTCAGTCGAACAGTTCTTTTCACAGATAGTGAGCTTTGACGCCCTTATAAACAATGCAGGCATATGGCGTCCTCAACAATTAGAAGAAATACGCATTCGGGATCAAGAAGACGTCGTAAACGTAAATCTCATTGGAACACTTATATGTACTAAGGCAGCGCTACCGTCTTTAAGTAACTCTTCACGTGGAAATATAGTTAATTTCTCCTCTCTTGCAGCACGAACTAAATCTCCTGGGCTTGGCCTATACGCAGCATCAAAATCTGCAATTGAGACCCTTACAAAGCAGTGGGCAGTGGAAATTGCCCCTATCCGAGTAAATGCTATTGCACCAGGATTAATCCTCACAGAGGGAACTGAAGAGAATTATCAAGGTGAAATGAAAGAAAGACGCGCAAATGTAGTCCCGTTGAAGAGAGTGGGGGAGGCGGTTGATATTGCTAATGTGGCAGCGTTTCTGGTTTCTGAGGAAGCGAGCTATGTCACAGGACAGATCATAGATGTAGATGGGGGTCTAGGCTCAGGAAGCCCCCAAAGCTGATCAAAGCAACGCATAATACGTCCAAGCAGCAATAGCAACAGCTCCAAAGAAAAACGCTGACTTAAATCCGCTTTTCATTACCCCATAAGCAAAACCAATCACACCGATAGTCCCAGCGACGACAAGTACAAAAGTAAGAGTAGGGTTCGAATTCGCTGCTTCAATGAGCGATGGTGGTATTTTGCTAGAAAGTGAATCCGGGATCGCATCCAGAATATTATCTGGTAATTTATCTATTTCGCCAGAACTTATCTTGTCACGTATATCCAAGGGAAGATTATCCAAAATCTCTGGGTCAAGGTCACTTAATGAAGTAGGTTGAAATGCCATGTGCCTATTGTTCCTTCGTGAACTCAAGAAGTGGTGGATCTAAAGATAAAGTTATACCAAATCTGGTCTCATAATCGCTTCTGAACCACCGTCAACATAAATAACTTGTCCATGAACAAAAGACGACTTAGGAGATAACAAATATTCCACTACATCAGCGACCTGCTCAGGCTGTCCCGTTTCCGTAACACCAAACGGCAAGTTAGTGATACCAGGAGATAAAACAGGGTCGTTTAATAAGCCGTCCAGCATCGACGTGTTCATTTTTCCCGGAGCGACTGCATTAAGTCTCACGCCTTTGGCGCCCCACCGTTGAGCATTTCTCCTTACGAAACGCGCAAGAGCAGCTTTACAAGAACTATATGCCACGATCCCAGCACTATCCGGATCATTTCTGTGAATAGAATCCAAATATTCGAACGCCGCCTCCCGATCTTCTTCATGAAGATAACTTTCCAAAGTGGAATCGCCACCAAGAGCTGAACCGATAGAACAGACTGCAACAGCTGCAGAATTCTTATGCAGCGAAAGGCCCTCAAGGCTCAGTTCAAATACTTCTTTCGCAGCAAACCAGTTAACTTCAATTATCTCTCTCAAATCATCGTGTATGGGACTAAGACCTGCATTAGAAACTACGCCAGCAGGATTTGGGCACATCGACAAGGCAATATCCATAGCTCTAAGAACTTCATTCTTATCTGACAGATCAGCCCTAATATCTGGCTGTCCCTTCCAGTCGACACCAATAACGTCAGAGCCATTTTCTGTCAGGGATTTAACTACCGAAGATCCAAGGCCGCTTGACGACCCAGTGACGATATACGTATTCACCATGCTAAAACTGTAGTGCTTACTCAATTAAAGCGTAAATCAGAGTAAGATCAGCAAGTGAATTCATCCGAAAAAATCGACACTTTCCAGAAACTGATCTCTCTTACTCCGATTTCGGACAATAAATTTACTGCGAGAAGCCCTCAATACAACTGGGGGAGGGTATACGGGGGTCAAGTCGTCGCTCAAGCTCTACATGCAGCAAAACAGACCGTAGACCCTAAATACCAGGTTCATTCAATACATGCATACTTTATCCGTGGAGGAACTAGTGACGAACTTATAAAATTCGAAGTAGACAGGCTTCGTGATGGACGATCATTCGTCACACGTCGGGTCGTTGCGCTACAAACAGCAGGTGCAATTCTAAACCTCTCAGCTTCATTTCAAATAGACGAATCTGGTGAAAAAATCCAGACCCTTTCCTTACCTGGCAATTTGCCTGACCCTGAACAAATTCCATCTGAAAACTGGTCAGAGATCATGGAAAGAAAAGTTGTACCAGCAGGAGTCCTTGAAACCGGACATGGCGTATGGCTTCGACTGAACGGGGAAGCTGACAACGAGAGTTCTACTTTTGATCTCGGACTTGTTTACGCGAGCGACGATGCTCCGTTCGACGCTGCTGCCCGCCTCCATCCCAAATTCGATGGAACATGGGACAGCGACGAAGCACCAAGTTTTTTCGGAGCTAGCCTCGACCACGTCGTCTGGTTCCATCAACGAGGAAATCCTTATGACTGGCAGTTTCATCACCATATTGGAATAACCCATATGGGAAACCGAGGATTAGCAACTGGAGCTATTTATTCTAAAGGTGGGATGCATCTTGCTACCGTTACCCAAGAGATCTTGCAGCGCTTTTAGAATTCCGCACAGAATTTCTACTTGATAGAAAGACACTACAAAGAAATGTAGTTAAGCCGCCTACAGCTATTACCAAAACGCCATCTCGATGAGCGTTGAAACTTCCTACACCACTTGCTTCACCAACAACTGCCAGAACAATTGCAATCCCAAATGCACCTCCAATCCTTTGAAACGTATGAATAATAGCGGTTGCGCTTCCAATTAGATTTTCCTCGATGCCTTGCGCTCCAAGAGAAGTAAGCGTTGGCCATACACCAGCCATGCCCACTCCCGATCCAAGTAACGCTAAAATTAGGAGGAGTAGATTTTCTGACGTTCCACAAAGTACCCAAAAAAGGCCGTACAAAGCTGTATATACCAGAATCCCTGGGATCATAACCCAACGTTCTCCATATCTGTCAGCAATTTTTCCGGCATAGATTGAAAGCAAGCTCATAGTTCCAGGCATAATGGTCAAAAGCAAACCTGCTTTAACTAGGCTGTACTCCCACACTTCAGTCAGGAACAGGATCATTCCTAGCCAGTGCGCATAAAATGCTACTCCTGCAGTTATCGACATTACTGAAGACAGCAAAAATCCCTTATTCGAAAAAAGCTGTAGTTGAAGCGGAGAGGATGATGAGGAATCGGAACGTTTTAAAAGAGCACCAATAAGGATAAACGAGATGACAAAAAACGCTATAGTCCTCGCAGAAGACCACCCCCAAGACTCTGCCTTTACGATAGGTAAAATAAGTGCTGTTAACCCTGCAACTGTTAAAAATGCATCAAACGGCCTTAAAGTAACGCTCGAATCTGCTTTTATGACTTGTTTTGATCCGTATGCATATAACAGATATACCACGAAGAGGCCCAGTGGTATTTGAAGCGCAAATAGCGCCCTCCATGAAAAAGTATCAATTAACTGTGAGATAGCGATGGGGGAGAGTGCTCCAGCAACAGCCGTGTAAAACCCCCATCTACCTACAGCCTCACTTCTATTACCTACTGGGGTATTCCGTAAAACTACTGCTATGGCAGCCGGACCCATTACTGCTTGCCCCGAGGAAGAAATTACCCTTGCTCCTACAAGAGTCCATAAAGTAGGAGCGACCGTACAAAGAACAACGCCACATGTGTAAAAGAAAACCCCGAATCGATACAGGCGCTCAGGGCCGTATTTATCAGTTAGCCGTCCTGATTGCAATAAAAGAGCAGCTCCAACGATATTAGGGGTTGATAGAACCCAAGAGGCATTGGCACCGTCTCCATTCGCAATGCTCTCTTTGATGTCTGGGAAAATGAAAAATGACGATGAAGCGTCCCATCCGCCGATAAAACCTGCAAGAAGAGCAGCAAATACTAAACCTCGTATTTGTTTATCAGGCTTCGTTTCTGCCTCAGATTTACTTGACAAGCCTCCGCCTATGGAAGCTCAAGGATAGTTACAGTTCCTTCAGCTCCGTCAACCGTTATTGTGGCCCCGTCAGGGATTCGCTTACTTGCATCAGTCGCCGACGCAACACATGGTATACCAAGTTCACGGCTAACAATGCTTGCATGACTTGCAACTGCTCCCAAGTCAACAACCACGGCACCAGCAGCTAGAAATAGTGGTGTCCAAGCAGGGTCAGTGTTAAATGTTACAAGAATTTCTCCTGGTTCAAGGGCGCTAGGATCACTGGCATCGAGAATGACTCTAGCTTTCCCTGTATAGGTTCCCGGAGAACAAGCATTTCCTTGCATTATTTCTCCGGCAGTGACAGGGGAGTACTGTAAATCTGATTTCTTTGGCCATTCGGTAAGCGGCGGACAGACGGTGTTCACAATAAATGGAGGGTCCAAATCGAATAGAAGTTTGTAATCAGCTTCTCTTTCTCGAAGTAGATCGGTGTAAGAGGATGGGTCATTGATATAGCTATCAACTTCGTCTTCCAGGAGCATGTATATCTGTTTCCTATTATCGAGATGACCTTCATCAACCATCCGGTCAGCAATTTCGTTAAAGCACATTCGCGCTTCATGAATCGGTTTCACAGCGGAGCACTTGTTTCGCTCTCTAAGCGCCATCCATAGTTCTCCAGCTTTCATTCCCACATTGAACATAGCTAACGCTTCTTCATTCTGAGCCAGAATTCCTTCGAACTCTTCTCGTAGCCGTTCTCGTTCAGAAGCATTGCGTTCAAACGCTATAAGTGGATCAGCAGAATCATCTTGTTTTCTAATGAGATCAAGTTGGTTAAATGTCAAGGATAGATTTGATTCGTAAGTATCAGAACCCGGATCCCATTCATTAGGGCCGCGAGAACCGTGCCGGTAGAGAAAATCATCTAAAGAGTTTCTAAATTCTTCAGTTAATTCATTGAGATTGACATTTGGGGAGTTCTCATCAAAATGCGCAGTCATTGATTCTGAATTACGTATCATCCTTGAAAGAGACCATAGTTCACGGCCTATCTCTGCTGAGTCAACATTCCCTATTCCAGTCACTAATTTAACTACGTCTGATTCACGTCCCAGTTCAGCTAGGATGCCACCTAAAATTGCTGGACCATTAGAAGCTGCTAAAGAAGCCCAAACGTGTTGTTCAAATATTTGCACAGTAGGATTTTGCATTTCTCGAGCTCTAGAGACTAATTCCGACAATGTCAAAGTCGATAAATCCGGCCTACTGTCTCTAAGTCTCTGTGCCATATCTTTCATCTCTTCTATAGGTGTATGAGATTCAGTTTCAAGAAGGTATGCAGTATTTTTCTCTAATCGCTGTGAATGAACTTCACTTTCGTGCCAATCTTCGGCAACATAGGGCGGAACATCAGGGTGGGCATCGAAATATGCATCATCAATCATCTCCGGAGTAGCGCCTGGTTGACGAACACCCATCATCCGAGCCTGCGTTAGGGTGTTATAAAAGTAACCGCCAAACAATCCGAATGATTCAGGTGGGTCGCCGTATTCATCTGCATCGAAAACGCCATATGATACGAATCCATCTCGACAACCCAAAACAACACCAGATTCCCATGACCAGGTCCATCCGAGTGGAGTAACAGGATCAGCTAAAACATCAGCACCGTTTGCTCGCGTGTAGTGAGGGAACTTCTCAGTAGGTGTTCGATCTGTTATCCATTTTTCGCCAAGCACTTTAGCTCCTCTAAATTTTCTGTTTCAATGCAATCGTGTATAAATGATGCGGTTTCTTACTCTTAAAATTAACAAGAACGCGGTTATTAGTCGAACTTAAGCCTTAAATATAGGGAAAAGTTACATATTTACTTTACATAACGTGTATTTCCGGCGTTTCTATATAATCTATGCTGCTGCCCTCCATGGGGCTATCGACCATCTTTTTAGGCGTAAAGCGCTTCTTGAGTAGATACCTAACATACTTATCACAATTCTGTTTACTAGGAGATTGAACCTTCATGGTTTTCTTCCGTGATGTGACTTCATGATGCATTAATGGGACTATATGTTGTGCGACTATCTGTCTTAGACCAAAGCCCAGTTTCCGAAGGCTCCACCCCGTCAGAGGCTCTACGTAACTCTATTGAGTTAGCCGCTCATGCCGATGAGTTAGGATATTACCGGTACTGGGTCGCTGAGCATCACGGAATGCATGGTTTAGCCGGTTCGAGCCCTGAAATCTTGATCGGCCACATAGCCGAGAGTACTAAATCTATCCGTGTTGGCTCAGGCGGTGTGATGCTAAGCCACTATTCTCCTTTGAAAGTTGCTGAGAATTTTAAGGTGCTCGAAGCTTTACACCCGAATAGAATTGACCTTGGATTGGGTAGGGCCCCTGGGTCTGATGCTAGGACTGCGTATGCTTTTCAGTCGACTGGAAACGCTTCTGGCTCCGAAAATTATCTCGAATCAGTTTTAGCGCTGAGACAACTGTTGAACGGAAACCCAATTCAGACTGGCCCCCTCTCTGGCGTAGAGGCGCTACCGACTACAGCTTCAGCTCCTGAGATGTGGCTCCTAGCGTCTAGTGATGGGTCTGCAAGTGTCGCTGCGCATTGTGGACTTCCTTTGAGCTGGGCACATTTCATTAACGGCAATGGAGCGCCTATCTGCGACCTTTATCGGAGCCACTACTCCCCTTCCGAAGAGCATCCGGATCCATCTGTCAGTGTTGGTGTCAGTGTTTTGTGCGCTGATACTGAAAAGCAGGCGCAGCAGATGTTGTCAAGCCTTGAACTCTGGAGGTCCTCCGGTCTTCGTGGTCCGATACCAGACACAAGCAATATTAATGATGTGAATGAAGAATTCAACGATCTACGCTTCCACTCCCCTAGTCGACCTATGGTTATTGGAACGCCAGAGAATGTCAAAGATCAACTTTGCGCAATAGCGGACACTTACGACGCTGAAGAACTACTTCTGGTAACAATCTGCCATAGCCATAGTCAGCGACTTCGCTCATACGAACTGATTGCTGAAGCTTTCAATAGTTGACCGCTAAAGGACTTCTAATAGCTCTACATTGTCGACGGATGCGTAAAGGCTGATCTTCTCCCCTATTGCATAGTTTCTCGTTGTTTTGACGAAGACGGTGAAAGCTGTTTCTAGCCTGCATTTGTATATCCATTCACCGTAGACGGATTTCTTTGTCTGGATTACTGCCTTGACCCCATCTGATTTTTCATGGATGTTTTCCGGCCTTATCAGGGCGGAAATATTTCCTGGATTAGGCGTATCGAGTTCCCGTCTTCCCCACGGGGTCTCGAAGTATGTGATTCCCTCTGATTCAAAGAGTTCTGGGGTCCAGCAGCTTTCCATTCCTATTAGCTCAGCCACAATAGAGTATTTGGGGTTTTCTACTATTTCCTCTATTGAGCCAGTTCTAATGATTTGACCCTGATCCATGAACGCTATGTTGTCGGCGATGCGTGTCGCTTCATCCCAGTCATGGGTCACATGGATTGCAGCGATATCTAACGTTTTTAGGACATCGCGAACTTCTTCAAGGAGTGATGTTCGGAGGGATCTATCTAACGAATTGAAAGGCTCATCTAGTAGCAGAGCTTTTGGGCTGGGGGCTAGCGCACGAGCTAGAGCAACACGTTGACTTTCGCCTCCAGATAATGTGCCTATCTCTCGTTTGTTGAATCCCGACAACCCTACTAAGTTCAGCATTTCTGATACTGTTTCTTTGTATTGGTCAGGTTTTTGCCCCTGCATCTGTAGTCCAAAAGCAACATTTCGTTCTACGTTCATGTGGGGAAATAGGGCGTTATTTTGGAACATGAGGCCTATCCCTCTCTTATGAGCTGGAATTGTTACCAGATTCTTTGTGTTCAGGCTCACATTGCCGTTGTCTACTGGAAGAAGTCCAGCTATTGCGTTGAGGAGGGTGCTTTTACCACATCCGCTAGGGCCTAGAAGCGTGGTTATAGCCCCTAGCTCAACGTCTATTGAAACGTCATGCAATATCTGGTGTCCAGCTATTGACACGTTGATGTTCTCGATTCTAAGTCCGCTATGCTGTCTCACGTATCACCGACCCAGTTCGGTCCAACAGGCTCATCGATATTGCGGTTATGGCCGCCAATACGACGCAAAGCGCCATTGCTTGTCCATAGGTAGATGCACCTGGCCTGCCTAGTAAGTTAAAGATTGTTGTGGGAATAGTCGGCCGTTGAGGCCGGACTAGAAATGCTGTTGCACCGAATTCCCCTATTGCGATAGCGAATGAAAAAGCTGCTCCAGCGATCAATGACCTTGAGATAATGGGTAAATCTACGTGTCTCCATACCTTTGCATCAGAGGCTCCAAGTACTTTCGCTGCATTCCGTATCTCAGGATCAATATCACGCAGAGCTGTACCTACCATTCGTGCGACTAATCCGATTCCCAAGACTGCTTGTGCTACTGGAATAATCCACCAGCTAGATCGAATGTTCCAAAATGAGCTATTCAATGTCACGATAATCCCAAATCCTAGTAGCACCCCAGATGTGCCTAGTGGTAACAAGAAAAGCACATCTGCTGGTTTACTGATTTTCTCTGACGGTGATGAGAGAAGAATCGCCGCTAAGTACCCGATTAGCGTTGCAATTGCCATGGCGAAGAGGGCCCATGTAATTGAGTTGATAATTGCAGCTCTCGTCTCAAAGATGCTGAATCGACCTGACTGGCTTTCGGTGAATATTTGCTGATAGTACGTGAATGAGTATCCATTAGCGATTCGCAATGATCGCTCAACCAATAAACCAACTGGGGTTCCTAGAAAGATGACCGTACATAGAATTCCTGAATACAGCCTCGTTTTTCTGAAGCGTGATGCATATATCTCCCCCTTGGCCACCGAGATTGCTCCGAGTTCTGATGTCCCGTATTTGTTTCGTAGACGAGAATTTACAACCAGCATCAGAACAACAATCACTAGTTGTGCAATCCCTAGAGCTGCTGCGGTATTGATATCGGTACGTTGCGTGGCATATCTCCAGATTTCCGTTTCTAGCGTTGCCTGCTTCAGTGAGCCGAGAATGAGAATGATTCCAAAGGAAGTGAACGTAAAAAGGAATGTTAACGCCCCTGCTGCTATCAGTGCGGGTTTTAAACGCGGCATGGTTACAAGAAAGAACGTTCTGAATGCCCCCGCCCCCAAGGTTCTAGCAGCGCATTCTGGATCTACAGTCAGCTGCCCCCACCATCCACCTAGTGTCCTTACAACTATTGCTGTATTGAAAAATATGTGCGCGACAATAATCCCCAAGGGAGTTCCCTCTAAATTAAAGATGCTTTGTTCAAGTTGGAAAATTTTGTTTAAAGAGAGAAACGCTGATGCTACGACAACGGTTGGCATTACAAATGGAATAGTCGCGAGCACGCGTAATGCTCCTCTACCTCGAAAGTTAAAGCGTGAAAGGATGTTAGAGATAAATATTCCAACGCAGAGTGAGAGCACAGTTGATATGGTGGCCTGCCATAATGTGAACCATATGACTTTCCATGTACCGCTTCTACCAAAAACTGTCGAGATGTTATCGGGTGACAGCCCGTACCAGAGAATTTTTCCTAGTGGAATGAAATAGAAAATAGAGAAAAAGCCGACGACTAAAAGTATGGAGGCGCTTGTTGCTAGTTTTGTGTTTTTAATGCGCAGATCGGTAGTGTTTCGATTCTTCCGGGATTCATCATCGTAGAACAATTTTAGTCCATTGTTCAGTCCATTGATCTCGCCCAGCATCGATTTCTTCTGGCGTCAAGGTCGAGGAAGCTATATTAGTTGGGATAAAATCCTGAAAGACTTGCGGAATTTTAGCTTTTGTATTTGCTGGTAATACGAAATTTGTTTCTGGAAGAAGCTCCTGAAAGTAGGTTGATGTGAGGAAATCGACGAGCAAAGCAGAAGCTATTGGTTTATCTGTCCCACGGAGAATTCCGACAAATTCGATTGACCTAAAGCAAGAGTCAGCAATGACTGCTGTTGGTGGTGTGTCGAGAGGTTCAGGTGCGTATATAAATTCCGCTATTGGGCTAGTCAGATAGCTCGTGACAATAGATCGATCTCCTCCGCCTGCGATGAAGTCACCGTAATAGGATTCAGTCCATCCCGATTCGATTACTACATCGTTCTTACGCAAGTCTGTCCAGAACTCTTGCCAGCCATCTTCACCGAAATAGGCAATGGTAGCCAACAAAAAGCCCATTCCAGGTGCCGATGTTTCAGGATTCTGTGTAACAAATTGCCCTTCGTACTGTGAAGACGTTAATTGTGTGATTGTTGCTGGTTCTTCGCCAACTTCATCTATCCAATAATTTACGCATATGTCGCCATAATCGACTGGGGTAACCCGATGATAAGGGTCTAGAAGAAGGTCACTAGAAAGCTGGGTAATAGTGGATGCTTCGTATGGATGGAAGATGTTGTTGGATAGCCCCCGGCAGAGAAAGGTATTATCGATGCCGAACATTACATCAGCGATAGGGTCGCCCGATGTGAGTACTGCCTGAGAAACCATAGTTCCGGTATCTGCACTTTGGAGAAGGTTGACAGTTATCCCTGTTTCGGCAGTGAACCTTTCAAATGCTCCTTCTGGAGGGAGAAAGGCATCGTAAGTTACTAAGTCAATACTTGTCCCGCTAAGGTCACCTTCGTAGGAAGCCGGTTTTTCGATTTCCGGTAATTTAGGATCTTGAAAACATTCGCTCCTGATAACATTCCATTCATGACTGCTTTGTCTGCCTTGGCTGCTCGGCGACGCTGATTGAGAATCGTTTGAACAGTTCTGGCCTAAGATTGCTGCAACAATGCATATTAATATCAACCCAATGCGACTAAGTGTGCGTTGTGTCATATGTCTTTCCCTCCGCTGGCATTATCCAGATCAGGTATAGGGTCAGTGGTGAAATGACCACTTTCTCAGCCTGGCGTTCCAAGCTCCCCGTCGTCTCTAGCTTAGCCCATATTTTTTGACTGATGCATAATTTCTTAGCGGACTAAAGTCCTTAAAAACGCTAACTGCAGGTACGGTATTAAGTCATGTCAAGCCGTATTGAAATTGAATTAACTAGCGAAATTGATGCAGATCTGTTCACATGGCGCGCTCTTGGCGCTAGGGAACCTAAAGGAACGATCATAAAATCGCTGTTACCCACAGATGTTTCAATCGGTGATACCTTTCGTGTAGAAGCCGACTTTCTGATTGATGGAATTGAAATCATTCGTGTCCTGCCGAAACGTGAAGAACGAAAAGAGCAGGAAACGCTAGAAATTCTTGGCTCGGGTAACGAAAAATATGGTGTTACCACTCAACTTGTTAAGAAGAAAAAAGCGAAGCGAAACAAAAGAGCTACTAAGGGGAAAAGACAGGCGGAAAACCGGAATAGCGATAGACGCAGGAAGAACAGTCAGGACAATAGAACTGATACTAGAAAAGTGCGTCCAGCTCGAAGCCCACAAAGAGGTAAGCGGCTTAAGGCTAAGCGATCTCACAGGAATCAGGTCATAGCAGCTCTACCTGAACTGCATAAACCGCTGGCGCGAGAAATCCTCAGCAGAGGAATCCCGAACTTGAGAAAGACTCTTAAGAAGATGCAGTTGCCTGAGGGGTTTGACGCTGAAATATTGCAATATGCAGAGAAGGTAAACATTGAGTTGAAAAGCGCTGAATGGCATGATCGAGCTGATGCTGTATTAGCCAGTATTGAAGACTTGGATTTACGTGATTTCAGGTCAGTAGTTGCTGCGGGTGGGCAATGGGCAAGGACTGATGAGCTTTTGGTTCTCAAGGGAGACCTCGAGGAAGCCCTTCGTGAGCGAATTGACAGAGAGCATCAAAAGTGGCTTTCGGAGATTGAGAAGTCGATTGCGGACGATAAATGTGTAAGAGCGCTTAATCTG
This sequence comes from Actinomycetota bacterium, assembly GCA_902565595.1. Taxonomy (GTDB): domain Bacteria; phylum Actinomycetota; class Acidimicrobiia; order Acidimicrobiales; family UBA8592; genus UBA8592. The sequence goes on along the minus strand of CACFFD010000002.1, from coordinate 18,089 downwards.
AGCTCTCACCCTCCTAAACCCGGCACTCCCCTTCCTGAGGCGCTCACAACTTCTCTGGTTCAACTCGCTAACACTGCACTAGCTAGTGATGTAACCCCACACAGGTGGAGTGTTGTGATTCAGGCTGTCGCTTTTTCGCCCGTACGGTTGAAAGTTATTCCGGTTGGCATTCCTGAGCGCATAACCGAAGGACTTACCAGCACTGTTAGACAGGTTGCAGATCGGATCCCTCATATAGCGAAGCTGTTCGATATCACTGTTAGCGATAAAAATTAATCAGCCTCGAACGAGCGTAAAACTAGAGTTTCCGTTCTACCTCAATTACCCTCGCCGTGATCTTGAAACGCTCAAAGAAGTTCTTTAAATCGCGATCACCTGGTAGGGCTCGACCCAGTATCGAGATAGCTGATGACCTTTCAGCTTCAGTGAGAAGATAGTCCATCATCGCTTCTCCAACTCCAACGGAACGCATTTCAGTCGTTACAAAAACTTCACGAATATTGATTGATTTTCGATCGTAAATTGAAACCCACTCCGCAATCAAAAATCCGAACGGGTAATCGTTATACATTCCGAGTACGCAAATAAATTCTTCGCTCTGAGAGACTTCATCGAATATTTCTAAGGAGGTTCCCTTCAAAGCGCTTGTCCTCTCCCACAGGTCCGCTCCTTTATGGTTCTCTATTTCTTTTCGCGATGATTCATGGAGCGCTGCAAAGATGACTCGGTCAGTCAGCTCAGCAATTCGAGCAGATTCATACTCCATTTAGAAGGTTATGACAGGGCGCCACAATGTGGGCACTCCCCATCATTCTCTAACGCTGCTTGACTTACCAATAGAAAACAGCTCGGGCAGTTTATTTCGTCTTCTTGTTTAGCGACAACGTTTGCTTCATCAGACTCATCTGCTTTCGGTGGTTCCTTTTCCTCAGCGTCTTCATCGTCTTCTGAAGTGATTCTTTCTTGGAGAATAGCTGACAAGTCAGCTTCAACTTCGTCATCGTCTTCATCATCGTCGGCGTTTTCATCCTTTGGAGAAGGTTCTTCATCGTCGAAATCATCGTCCTCTTCATCGAAAATCTCACCATCTTCGTCGAATATTTCACCGTCTTCAGAATCTTCGATTTCATCATCATCTGGCATATCGTCACTGAAGTCGTCAGCAAGTTCATCGTCTTCGACGTTCTTGTCTTGCTCTTCTAATTCATCAGACATAGTAAAACTTTTCCTTATCAGGGGGATAATAGGCCTTTATCGCCCACTTTGGGTGACAAATCTAATTTTTTGTGAATTTTTTAAGGCGATGTTTGTCTCTTCTCCTCAGCACGGCGTTCACTGGCGAGGCGTTCAAGATCGGTTTCATCGGTTAGGTCTACAAATTTCATCATTTCTGAGACCAGATGGTGCCCAGCTTCTTCTTTGATGAGTCGGTACATTTCCTGTCCGACTTCACGATAAGAAGGGTGTCCTTGGGGAGTCGTCCGAAGCTCAATCAGGTGCATCGCTGAACGTGCGTTGATATTCATGTTGAATCGGATTTTGTAGGCCAGGCTCACTGCATATGATGCTTGATCCGGGAAATCATCTAATAAGAGATCGTATAGTAGCGCTGACCGCTCCATCACCTCGTCGAACGCTGCAGTCATGCCAGCGGCTTCAATCAGAGGAGGTCGAGTATATCCATGTGTCGGACTGAGCGGCTGCCATTCCATCGTTAGCATACGATGTCTTTGCAGGTCCCGGAATGCCCCATAATCGACAAGAACATCAAACCGATAGAAGGGCCTTTCAAGTGCGCGTCCCGGCTTATGACGCCTATTAGTTCTATCGCCAACGTACGCACGGACAATTGCAAGCTTGTCCTCAGTATTCATTCCTGCAACACGCCGTTGGAGTTGCTCTTCAGGTAAATTCGAATGTTGGTACATCATGGAAGCTAACATTTTTGATTCACCATCAGGGTCGAAGTCAACAAGTTTGACAACAGGGGAAGGATCTATAGGTGTCCCCTCCTGTAATAAAGAATGAACAACGTCTTTGGTGTCTTCACGCGTATTTTCTATATATTCGCTCCAGACAACCCCTCTATCCTCAAGATCAACTCGTTCGAGGAAAGAGGGAATCACTTTACGTAATTCAGTTAGCATAAGGTCGGCATAGAACCGTGATTCAGGAAGTGGATGGGCTCTCATGCGTAGGAGGAGAGCCTCATACGCCTGACCAGTTCCGTAGATGCCTACGTTTGAAAGAGAAGACGCTGGAAGAAGCCCCCGTAACGCATCGAATGCTTTCGCTTTAACTGCCTGCCTATACACGAAGTCTGAATCATCGGGGTGTTTGGGAAATGACTCTCGGACGAATTCTTGCATTGGAGATATCAGATCTGAATAGATATCAAAAATACGGTCCATGTCACCCACGTATCTTGTTCCGTAGGTGGAGTTAAGTATTTCAGGATCTCGGTAGTAGCGATAACGACCACCAAGACGACTGCCATATGAGATGTATCGGGTTGACTGCTCCAAATAGCTCATCAGCCTCCCCCATTCTAAGACCTTTGTGAGGAGGTTGGATGCTTGTTCGCAAGCTAAGTGAACACCACCTAATTGAGCGACAGAATCATCGCCATACTCAAAGAAAATCCTGTGGTATAACGTCTCTGCATGTTTTAAGCCAATTGTTGCATCGATACTTTGGTCACCTTCTATATCTAAGTCGCCAAGAAATTCGTCGAGGAAAAGCCTTCTTAGACTTTTCGCTGACCTACTGTATCTCGCAAACAATGCACCCTTAACTACCTCAGGAAGATTGACAAGGGCGAAGACCGGTTGATCCAGATTAGTAAAATACCGACGAAGCACATCCGCTTCCTCATCTGTCCACTCTTCAGCTATATATGCACTCACGACATTTGAGAATACGTCGCGTTTTCACTGAATGTGTGGAGGGTGCAAAGATTGATATAGGTTGCCATTAGATAACTACTTTAATTGATCTTGGATCTACGCCAATAGTTACATCTTTGCTGCATCCGACTAGCCTTCCATCACAATAAATTCGCAGTTCTCTTTCGTTGGATATTGTGTGAGTAGCTGCAGATTTAGTATCAATATCGGGGTGAGGGAGGTGCGATCCTGATTCAGATTTTTTTGTTGCCAACAAGTATTGTCGAATACTGAGTCGGGATGTAATCATCTCTAGTTTTCCATCACTGGGATGTCCCCTGACAGACAGATTCCGACTTTTGTAAAATTGGGAATTCATCACAAGTGCCCCCTTCGTGCTGAAATACGATCGCCGTATAGAACAATGACTAGCAAAAAGTAGTTCCTTACTCTGAAACCAGACTATTCCTAGGTCGATTTCACACATAGTATTTTCGGCGGATGAATGTATGTTTGTATTCTTCCGACCTCCTAATGTTCGGAAAATATTTCCTGATTCAAGTTTGATGATTGGCTCTCCTGCGGCAGCAAATTCTGCTATTTCCCAGTCAGAAGTAGCGACAGGCAAAGATCTGTCAATAGATACTTGCTTCGCCCAATCATTCAAACTATCCATAATTTCGTTTCTTTAGGGTGTTGTGTCTTTCTGTGCTTTCAAAGATTTCTTTTCCTTCGCCCATCCGTACAAGACCGCGACTTCATAAAATAGGTACATCGGAACCGCCAAGGCAAGAAGTGAAATTGGGTCGCCGCTAGGGGTAATAATTGCGACCAAAATTACTATTCCAACCACTGCATAGCGCCATTGTTTTCGTAAGGTTTTGTAGGACAGTACTTCCAACTTCTGAAGTAAAATTAGGACTAAGGGAAACTCGAACCCGATACCAAATGCGAGCATCATTTTTATTATGAATGATATATATGCCCGTGCTCTAAATTCGGTCAATAGATCTTCGCCACCAATTTCGATTAAGAAATCAAGGGCGCGAGGCAAGGTCCAGAACGCTAACCCGCAACCCAGCACGAAGAGAATCACTCCTGAAAGAACGAATGAAGCCCCATGACGTTTCTCATGCTTGTGTAATCCAGGGCTTATAAATTTCCATGACTGCCAGAGCAAAACGGGTATTGAAAGACCTATTCCTGTATATATCGAAACCATAAATCGGGTATTTAGACCTTCCAATGGCTCATCTACTCGTAAAGTACACCGCTCACCCAAAGTCTCACAATACGGGTCAAGGATGAAGTCGAGTATCTGATCGAAGAAAACCCAACCCACTATCGAGCACACAGCAATGGCGGTGAGGCAACGTATAAGACGAGTCCTTAACTCACCTAAATGCTCAAGGAGGCCCATTTTCGCCTCAGGATTTTGGTTATTGCGTCTTTTCATTTTCTTGGCATTTATTTTCATTGCCCATAGCAAACCCCGATTTATTAGTCGAGGTGTCTACTTCATTTGATGGTGCTTCATTGCCCGTTAATTCATTCCCGCGCTGGCGTGCTTTAGTCTCTGTACTTTCATCTACAGCCGCAGTCAATTCAGAACGAAAGCTATCGCTAACTCTTCGAATTGCCTGTGTCGTCTTTCCGAGAGTACGAGCTATCTCTGGAAGTTTTGATGGGCCGAGAAAGATCAAAGCCACAACAAGAATAACGAGCACCTCACCACCACCGATATTGAACACACTCTAAGACTATCCACTGAATGGAAGTATCAATAATCTACGAACCAATTACCACAGCAACATAACCGCAAAGCCAAACTTCACGAAGGCTGCTTTCTTTGTTGTCATGGTCGTTTAGTGGGTCGAGTTATTTATAGAAATTTTAAGCTGCTGATGGGCCATAATCGAATAAAGGCGCGGCCCACCACCATCTCTTCTTCGATTGGGCCAAAAAATCTTGAATCTCGAGACCCGGCTCTATTATCTCCTAGAACAAATACATAGTTATCAGGGATCAAACAACTAGTTTCTGTAGCGACTTCACATGACGCTACATCTTCAAAGCCATTTGGCAGCTCTGTAGCAGTGCTCGATGACAAATAAGGCTCAACTAGTAGTTGACGTATAGAGGATCCTGATTCGGTTATATAAATACGGCCATCAATAATTTCTATGAGTTCACCTTCAAGTCCAATAACTCGTTTAATTAAGTCAGTGTCACCTACGTCTTCGTTAGAGGGCCGCTTGAAAACTACCAAGTCTCCTCGCCCTATATCGCCAACTTTATAGCTTAATTTGTTGACTAAGACTCGGTCTCCCACCTGAAGAGTCGGAGTCATTGAAGAAGATGGAATGTAGTACGCTTGCATTAGGAATGTCTTAATAAGAAAAGCGACTAGCAGCGCTCCGAGTATTACGGCTCCCCATTCGAGAAAGCTTTTCATAGATTTTTTTCCTTGCTGCTCTCCACCATCCTCTTCCACATTGTTGCTGAAATCTTCGTCAGGGTATGGGCTACTCAGTGACATCCGCTCCGCTTCGGCCGCATCTTCTTCTGCAATATAATCTTGGTTCTCTACAGAACTAGCTTGATAGGGCACTTCCTCATCAGTTCCGCAGTCATTCTCTGTGTCAGTTGGTGAGAACTCCGGAGAGTTCTCGAGAGAGCGTTCAACAGCTTTAGCCACTACATCATCAACCCACTGTTCGCCGAACGCTTCCTTATCGTCTTTCTCAACCACAAAACCGGAGGTTAGCCGAGATCGCTACTATACGTCTCATCACAAGTTTTGTTTATACCTATCAGTAATTGCTATTGCAGTCTGCTTAGCCAAATCTGCTGGAATATAGTCTGGAGATTTTAGGATCTTTGTATTTGGTGAAAGACGAAGAAGCAAGCGCTTCAACCAGGCTATTCCAGTGACTATTAGCTCGACTTCAAAGCCGCCATCATCAGTAGATGAATAATTCTGAATGGGATAAGTCGATAAGATCCAGGAATCCTCTTGTGATATTACTAAAGTCACCGGACTGCCTTCTGATTCTAAATCCCATTTCTCACCATTCAAGATTGACTCTGCTTCTTCATCGGGGAGGTTGTTAATTTTACTTGTTCCACGAGCTTCTAAAATACGATCCAATCTAAAGAGCCGGTAGTCTCTAGCCGTGTTGCAGTATGCATGTAGATAATGTGAGTGGTCACGATTCACTATCTCTATCGGATGAACCGTTCGAGTTGTGCTCTCGTCCTTACTATAAGCGTAATATCGAATACGAAGCTGCGTTCCAGTCTCTATTGATTTATTAATCTCAGATAAATCTTGATTTTGAAATTCGGCAATATCCAAGTCAAAAGTATCTCCACTTTGGCCGAGACACTTTTCCAGTTTTTCAATTGCGCTATTTAATGCATAGGAATCATTTTTTCCTTGAATAATTGCCAGGGTCTTAGCCTTTCTAAGAACCAGAAATCCTTGCTCAGGCGTAAGACGTATCGGGCGAGCAAGCCAATCGGCCTGATCAATCCATACGCGACCATCTTCAACCAGAACCTCGATGAGTGTATCCGGGGTGTGTGGGTAGGGGCCCACCATGAAAAGAACTTTAGTCAAGTCGTCTAAAAGTAATGGCTCAGGGTATTCGAATCGCTGGGCAATTGACTCTAGCGTCGGTCCATCGTTACTCATTATCCATGGGATCATTGCAAGTAAGCGTTCGAGTTTCTCTACTGCTTTAAGTTTCCCCATTGGATTCCTCAATGTATCGCCCAATATATTCAAGATATTGGCTTCTCATTTCTTGAGGGGAAATAATCTCAGCATGGTCCAGCAGCAGCGTTAACCGATGAAAGAAGGCTTCCTTATTGCTTACCGAAATCGTGGCGACCCCAGATCCGTTATCCTCAATTTGGATGGGAGTTTCAAGACTTGTTCGTGCCCATTCCAACAATTCACTGTCAATGCGGATAGTTGTTTCCACAGCTTGCTGGCTTCCATAACTCCATGGTTTAAGATTCACTCGTGGTGGATGATCGGGAATTTCATATGAACCAAATACTTCGTCCAATACAAGTTCAGAAACTTTGTCCACTCGGAACGTTTTTACTGCTTCCTCCTGCACACTGTTACCAGTTAGATACCACCTTCCATTAGCAAATTCCAAACGCCATGGTTCAATATTCCTACTTTTTCCACCGTAATTAAACGAGGCTTTCCTACGGTGAGAAATTGACTCAAATAGCTCTGCAACGTTGCTCACATCGTAATCTTCCAATTTTAAAACATTTGATGTGACGCTCCCTTCGTACCCACCCAATTTACGCATGGCTTCAATTTCACTGATCCCATCTAGAACTTTGATACTGGCAATTGCAAAATTCAAAGCAGTGAGTTCTTCTTCAGTGAGATTTAAATCATCAAGATAATAGGTTGATTTATTAATGAAGTAGCCTTCGACTGGAGGATTAGTTCCAGGAACAGTTGTTAATTCCAGTTGAACCCCCATATCCCTTAACGCATTTTTGTCCCTGTCAAATGTTCTGCGGAATGCTGCTAAATCGTCTGGATACATTCCAACGCGGGATTTTAATTCTGAAGCTGATTTTGGTATGTCTGAATTTAATAGTTCAGCAAGTAAATTTAAAGTCCTCTCGAGTTTCTTTGAAGTCATTACTTAATCGCCTTAATCTTTTTGTCAGCACTAATCTTCAACTCACAAGCTCTCAATCAACTTTTCCACTCGCTCGTCTGTAGAAATAAATGGATCTTTGCAAAGAACTGTGCGCTGAGCTTGATCATTCAACTTAAGATGAACCCAATCCACTGTGTAATCGCGATTGCGTTCTTTCGCCCTTCGAATAAAATCTCCTCGTAATTTGGCTCTGGTCGTTTGTGGTGGATACTCAACTGCATGTGCTATGTCTTCGTCGCTACAAATTCTTTCTAGCTTTCCATTAGCTTGAAGAATATAGAAGAGTCCTCTTTGCCGATTGACATCATGGTACTGAAGATCAATTAACGAAACTTTTGGATCAGAGAGGCCTAAACCATACTTATTTCTATATCTTTCAATTAGGTGAAACTTCGTCACCCAATCACATTCCCGCGAAAGGCTCAACGGATCTTTCTTTAGGCCTGTAATACAGTGTTCCCACATGTTTAGAGACTGTTTTTCCTCTGGTGATAGCTCTCGCCTATCAGCAAACTTTAAGGCCTTTTCCAGAAATTCTGATTGAATATCAAGAGCGCTCAGCTCTCTTCCGCTGGCGAGTCTCACTTTTCGGGTGCAACTAATGTCGTGGCTTATTTCCCGTATAGCTCGTATCGGGTTTTCTAAGGTCATATCGCCCATAAAGACAGTTCGCTCTTCAAGCATCCTTAAGATCAAGGATGCAGCCCCGATCTTCAAAAATGATGCATATTCATTCATATTTGAGTCTCCGACAATTACATGCAATCGGCGATATTTTTCTGCATCTGCGTGTGGCTCATCTCGAGTGTTTATTATCGGCCTACTTCTAGTTGTAGCACTGGAAATCCCTTCCCAAATATGCTCTGCTCTTTGACTAATACAGTAAGTAGCGCCTCTCGCTGTTTGGAGAACTTTCCCAGAGCCAGCATAAATTTGCCTAGTCACAAAAAATGGAATCAGAGTTTCGTCATATACCGCAGTATTGTCATCTCGAACAGTACAGAAATTTTCGTGGCAACCATACGAATTTCCTGCGGAGTCAGTGTTGTTTTTGAATAAATAGAGTTGCCCATGTATTCCTTCTTCAGACAATCTCTCTTCGGCGCCTAATAAAAGTTGATTTAGGATTCTTTCTCCAGCTTTGTCATGCGCTACCACGTCGTAGATTGAATCACACTCTGGTGTCGCATATTCAGGGTGAGATCCGACGTCTAAATAGAGCCTAGATCCATTTGCTAAAAAAACATTACTGCTTCTCCCCCATGAAACCACCCTCCGGAACATATACCGAGCCACTTCATCTGGGCTCAACCGTCGCTGGCCATTAAGAACACAGGTAACTCCATATTCACTTTCAATTCCAAAGATACGCCGGTCCATGGGATAACACTAGATTAGACTCGGCTCAGACCCAAGCATTATAGAACTTCTTTAGCTCGGCATTAACCCTAAAAGTTCATCGCCTTCTATTCTTCGAAACGCTCTTCGTCCGTTTACATGAGATAACTCTGCGACTTCTAAATCATCTGGCTCTAGAATTCGGTCTGGCCCTGCAAGAGCGTTGATAGCCGATTGAATTCCGTCACGAAGGGTCAAACTATCACTGTAAGTTTTTGAAAACCGTTCAAAGATAACTTCTGCATCTCCTCCGAGTACGGCAAAGTCCGAGTGATCCTTTACTGTCCCATCATAAAGAATATGAAATAACTGCCCAGAAGGAGATCCTCCTTCTTGATTGATTTCCGCAACAAGAATCTCAACTTCCATCGGTTTCATCTCGTGAGTGAAGATTTGACCTAGCATCTGCGCATATTGATTTGCCAGACTTCTAGCATCAACATCATCTCTACTGAATGAATACCCTTTTAAATCAGCATGCCTTACTCCTGCAATCCGCAATTGATCAAATTCGTTATATTTGCCGACCCCAGCAAATGCTATTCGGTCGTATATTTCACTAACCTTTCGAAGAGTGTTCGAAGCGTTTTCCGCAACGATCAATATTCCCTCTTCGTAAGTCACCCCAATTAACGACCTTCCGCGTGCTATGCCTTTTCTTGCATAGTCAGCACGATCTTCCATAAGTTGTTCAGGAGCTACATAGAAAGGCATACTCATTTCACTCACCTCCCGATACTTTGGAACGTCTGCTATCAATAATCGTTCCGAAAATAGTCGACACATCATTTGTCGGGACGGCCTCGTATCCATCTACACTAATTTTTGCAATGATCGGATACAGGTCTCTAATTAAATCAGGACCGCCCGTTGCAGAGTCTTCATCAGCTGCTTCAAAAATTGCATTTGCGGCCAGTTCAACTGCTTGAGATTCTTGAAGTTGATCTTCGTATCCCATTTTGATGACTGTGGTTGCGTGGACGCTCCCCGATCCAGTGGAGGCATAATTTGCCTCTTCATAACGACCGCCAGTGACATCGAATTGAAATAGCCTTCCAGTAGATTGACGAAGGTCGAATCCAGCGAATATGGGAATTACAGCTAACCCCTGCATCGCCTGAGGAAGGTTTTGCCTAATCATTTGACTAAGTTGATTAGCCTTTCCGTCGAGACTTAGGGACTTCCCCTCTACTTTCTCGTAATGTTCAAGTTGCAATTGGAAAAGACGGACCATTTCTAGAGCAGGACCTGCCGCCCCAGCAATTGCGATACCTGAGTATTGATCAGCGGGAAAGACTTTTTCCATAGTTCGATGGCTAATCTGGTGACCGCTGGTCGCCCTTCTATCTCCAGCGAGTATCACGCCAGAGTCATACTTTATAGCGACACATGTAGTTCCGTGAGGAAGGTCATCTATCAGGCTACTTCGAACTGCATTCTGGATACCCACATCATCAACAAGAGCAAGGAAGTTTGGCCCAGGGTCTTGTTCTGGAGTAAATCTTGGTAGTGTCATCCTACTGATCGTATCGGCTATAGGTATGCTGCCACTACTGTCCGCCTTTTTGGACATAGGATTTAACGAATTCTTCTGCATTTGACTCTAGAACCTGATCGATTTCGTCAAGTAAATCATCCAAATCACTCGACAGCTCATTCGTATTGACCTGACTGCCTTTTTCTAGATTGACCTTATCTTCAGTCGATTGTGGTGAATCCGATTCATCATCTGATTCATAGTATTTTTGATTTTCCATCACTAACTCCTCACAAATAAGCCTCAACTCTATGATAGAGCTAAATCCCTATAGCATTGATTAATTCCGCAGGAGTATCACATTCTGCTATAAGTTGCTCGACATCTTTCTTAGTTCCCTTTAGCGGATCTAAGACCGGAATTCTCTTAACAGTTGTTCCATCTAGTTTAAATACAATTGAATCCCAATTAGCTGAAATTATCTGTTCTGGCCATTTCTGTAAACACTTACCTCGAAAGTAAGCACGCGTCTCACTTGGTGGGTTAACAACACCATCTTCTACTCCGCTTGCCTCAGTCAGTTCCTCCATTTCTAATTTGTTGAAGATGCTGAATTCATCTCTAATATCGTGATACTGAACTGCTAGGGATCGTGTCCGTGCATCAAAAAAAGACAAATTGTGGCGTTCAGCAAAACTGTCCAAAAGGCGCTTTTTTGCTATCCAATCTATTCTCGTGTGTAAACCATTTAAGTCTGATGCCAAACCGATGAGAACTTCTTTCCAAGCTCTTAAGACGTCGGCTCCTATGTCTCCACCCACATATTCTAATCCCCCTTTTTCTGCGTATTCTTCTGCTCTTTCATACAGATAGCTTTGAACTTCAAGAGCAGTTATGGATTTTCCGTTTGTTCTTTGAATAGGTCGTGAAAGTGTTAAGTCGTAGGAAATGTCTTTCATCGCCTGAACAGGATTATCGAAGAGGAATTCTTCTTCAATATAGTTGTCTTCCACCATTGCTAAGACAAAACATGTAGCGCCAACCTTTAAAAAGGTAGCAAATTCACTCATGTTGGCATCGCCACAGATGACATGGAGACGTCGATAGCGATCAGAGTCTGAATGGGGCTCATCGCGTGTGTTAATAATGGGTCTCTTCAAAGTTGTTTCTAGTCCGACCTCTTCTTCGAAAAAGTCAGCCCTTTGAGTTATCTGGTAGCTAACAGCATCTGGATCGCTACCGATTACCTCGCATCCAATTTTTCCTGAGCCGGTGTATATCTGCCTAGTAATTAAGTGGGCTATTCCATGCCGAATTACATCCCCAAATGGTGTAGAGCGATCCATGAGATAGTTTTCATGACATCCATAAGAATTCCCCTTACCATCAGAGTTATCTTTGTACACCACAAGCTCTTCACCGTCCGGCAGAAATGATTTGGCTGCTTTCATAGCTTCCCGGAGGATAACTTCACCAGACTTGTCGTATCGTACGACTTCTAGAGCATTATGGCATTCCGGAGTTGAGAGCTCAGGATGTGCATGGTCTACGTAAAAGCGAGCACCATTAGTTAAAACTGCATTAACTAAATGAGTCTCAACAATAGGAGGCAAAGACCCGACCGGAGCAAATCCTCTCGCGTCATTCGCAGGAGTTTCGTCTTGAAAATCCCATACAACCGAATCGGCGATTCCAGTTTGAAACCCCTGTTCGTTCCCTTGAACATATGATGTTATCAACATAGACGAAGCCCAAATAGGGTTTGGGTCTTCAACACCTTTGTGGATAATGGAATACTCAGTTTCGATTCCGCAGATTTTTTTTACTGCCATATGTGAATCTTACAGGTATTGGCCTGAGATGGATTTCCTGGCAGGTTGCTCATCAGTATCACTGAATAGTGTCCGGATAAAGGTAATGCGTTCACCTTTTTTACCTGAAATCTTTGCCCAGTCATCGGGGTTCGTTGTGTTCGGCAAATCTTCGTGCTCGTGGAATTCCTGTCGAATAGAGCTGATGAAGTCTTCGAGATTTAAGCCTTTCTCCCCTGTAGAGAGAAAACGTTTTATTGCTAGTTTTTTCGCACGCCTAACAATATTTTCAATCATTGCTCCTGAAGCAAAATCTTTGAAGTACATAACTTCCTTATCTCCGTTTTGATATGTTACTTCAAGAAATTGATTGCGATCTTCTATCGCGTACATCTCTTCTACTGATTTTTCTACTAGTACCCTTAAGGCTTTATCCCCATCTCCTCCGCCTAATTCGTCGACAACTTCAGCGGAGATAGGAATTCTCTCATTGACGTAGTGGCCGAATATCGCAACAGCCGAATCCTGATTTGGCCGGTCAATTCGAATTTTTAGGTCTAGTCTTCCAGGCCGAAGGATAGCTGGGTCGATAAGGTCTTCGCGGTTAGATGCGCCGATTATTATTACATTTCTAAGTGCTTCAACACCATCAATTTCGGCCAATAATTGTGGTACAACTGTTGACTCCATATCCGAGCTGATACCACTCCCGCGTATTCTAAACAGCGATTCCATTTCGTCAAAAAAGATAATTACAGGCCATCCTTCTTCTGACTTTTGTCGAGCATTTTCAAAAATCAGTCGAATATGGCGTTCAGTTTCTCCTACGTATTTGTTTAGGAGTTCCGGTCCCTTGATGTTGAAGAAGTAACTCTTGGGTTTTGACTCATCTGAATTCTCTTGGATTTTTGTTGCCAAAGAGTTTGCTACCGCTTTGGCTATAAGCGTCTTCCCACAACCAGGAGGGCCATACAATAACATTCCCTTTGGAGATGGAAGATCATGTTCATCATAAAGATCTTTATGGAGATATGGGAGTTCAATAGCATCAGTAATCTGTGAAATTTGATTATCCAAACCACCAATATCGCTGTAAGTGACCGATGGGACTTCTACCAACACATGATCTTCCAATTCGGGCTCTGGAATGATTTCAGTAAGTATGTCGGCATTGGTTGCGCATAATAATAAGGTTCCTTGATCCATCTGAACGCCCTGCAGGTCGTCGCAAAGATCTACCACTCTTTCCTGATCTGTTCTCCCTTTAACTAGAGCCCTTTTCCCATCAAAGAGAATCTCTTTCAGGGTTACAATTTCACCAGTCTTTTCACCATCGCGCGCCGAAACTACATTCAAGGACTCATTCAAAAGAACTTCTTGCCCCGTCCGAAGTTCTTTGGCATTTATATCTGGATGAAGCTCAACTCTGATTTTTCGCCCAGCAGATTGTATGTCCACTGTCCCATCAGTATTTTCCCCCAGAAAGACTCCATAGCCTGATGGCGGCTTACTTAGCTTCTCAACTTCCGTCTTTAATTGTGCAATTTGAGAACGTGTTTCCTTTAGCAGAGTAACTAGATTTTGGTTTTCTGAAGCAGCCTTTGTGAGTAATTTTTTTGTCTCTTTCAGCTTCTCTTCTAGAAGACTAATCCTACGAGGAGCAAGATTGTTGACCTCACGAAGTTGGGCATTGCGTTCAGCTAACAAATCAGCGTGGGCCTTAAGTTCTTTTAACTCATTAAGCGCATTCGTTAATTCAGACTTCGCAGATGATTCGTTCATTTCTTCTCCTTATAGAGACCTTATCCGAAGAACAGATCAAACTAGGAAATAGGGTTACTGGTTTCTTTTAAATGACAGTGGATAATTTTATGTGTGTAGCGAAATTCTCTCTGAAATTTGCTAGAATATTTTTCGTCCCATGGACATTAATTTGTTTGTTTGTCAAAGAGGAAGTTATGAAAGTCTGGATTGATCAGGATTTGTGCACTGGCGATGGCCTCTGTGAAGAGATAGCTCCAGATGTATTTACCTTATTGGACGATGGCCTTGCTTATGTTAAAGAAGGCGATAAAGTCTTCGCAGATCCAGGAGGGCCTGAAGGACTTGCTGCTGTCCCCGATGGGCAAGAAGAAGCCACTATCGAATCTGCCGAAGAGTGTCCAGGAGAATGCATCTTTATCGAGGTTTAACTTAAGCTTCCTGCATATCTAGCTTGAGTGATAAATCCTGTGTGGGCTACCATCCGATGTTCTGGGCGGACAGCTTGACCTTCAATGTGCCATGCTCTTCTACTAACTTCAAATGTTTCTTCCATAACGAACTCGGATGATTTTAGGGACTCTCTAAGTCTCATAGCTTGAGTGATGCTCGGAGTATACGCAACAAGTATTCCTCCAGAGACCATGCAGGCTGAAAGATGTGGCACAGCTTTCCAAGGTTCGGGCAGGTCTAAGACAACTCGTTCAAAATCTGTATCATTGATGCCTTCATAGATATCATTTATCGAGATTTCATAGTTCTCAAGTATCTCCTCGCCAAAAAAATTTAAGACATTCTTTTTGGCCCTATTTGCAAAATCCTCCCGAAGCTCATATCCAGTTATGTTTGCTCCAGCCCTTAACATTGCTATAGAAAGCGCACCCGAACCGACACCTGACTCCAAAATTTTAACGCCTGGATATACGTCAGCAGCGAGCAGTATGTGGCCAATATCTTTCGGGTAGATAATCTGAGCAGCTCTCGGCATTTTCAGAATTACATCACTCATTGTCGGTTTAACAACAAGATACGATTTGCCTGATGAGAGTTCTACATATTCCCCTTCTTTAGTTTTCAGCAAGTCACTATGACGTAGAAACCCCGAATGAGTGTGGAACTCACCATCCGGAGTAATCGTTATCAGGTAACGTCGATCCTTGGAGTCAACTAATAGAACTAAGTCGCCGTATTTGAGCGCAGCCATACTTAAATTACTCCGCTGCTGTTCGAGGCGACTGAAGAAGATTGATACGGTCACCCACTTTTAGTTCACTGGTAAAATATTTTCGTTTTTTCTCTATCAAGCCGACGATAGAAATGATCTTTAAAAAAGTGGTAAAGACACCAATAAAGAGCCACATATAACTACCTCTAAGAATTCCTTCTTTCAGAAACTTTATAATAAGAAATCTGCTCACCTTATTCCCCCACTTCATGTGGTCCTCACTCAGCCCTGATTACTTCTACGAATGTTTTAGTTCTTTCACCTCGTCTTTTGCCTGCGTAGTAGACCATCAAAAGAGCCAGAATTGCTCCACCGACTGCAAATATCCGACGAGACAAAACGGTCGGCCCACTAAATTCATCTGTCTCCTCTTTGAGTTCAGTGAATTTTTTCTCTATGTCTTGACGACTGATAAGTGATTCTTTATCGGGCATGGATTTCACTGGCGGCTTTTAATTGAGCGGTATGAGAGGGTAGCGATAAGAAGAAGAAATGCAAAAATAATAAAGTAAGGAAGAAACGAAAGGCCGCCATCAAGGGCCGTAACTTCAGACTGAAGCAATCGTAGGATACCAAGGCTAAGGTGACCCAGGCCAGCGGTTATAAAGATAAGCCCAACTAATCCATATCCTGTCCATTTCAACAAGGAAATTAGTGGGTCGCGGACTTCCTGCTTACCATACTGCACTAATGTGTCCTTAAGGTCTGTCAGTTTTCTCCCAACAGAATCCTTGATACCAAAATCAAACATATATCTCCTTAACAATTACACTACTGCGAGATTCCTATATGCACTACAAGCTAATCTGGTCGGTTTCTCAGATTCAGTTCTCGTCTATAGATTTCATATGTTTCGTGTAACAGTTGTCTTAAAAGTTCGAACCTTGCTTCTAAATTATGCGAGGAAAGAATTCTATATTTGTCATATGCCCCAAGAAAGCTACGATCAGCAATATTGTACAACTCTTCAATTACATTTGAATTTTTTGGCGTAGTCCTACCTATCTGCTTTCCAGATAGCTCAGAAATAGTCTTGGCAATTTCAGATTCAATAATTTCAATCTCATCCAGACGCTGACGACTTATTAATCCCGTCTCAGCGACTTCTCCGATTTCTATATCTGCTTTTGGATACGGGTCATCCAATAACCAATCTAATACACGAAAACGCTTCTCTCCGATGCAACTAATTGCGAGCTTGCCATCTCCAGTCTCAACCATTTGTTCTATTTTTGAAAGAGTTCCATACTCATGCCGTTGGTCCCCTCCGCCTACTTCGTGCCCTCTTTCTATAAGGCAAACGCCAAAGCTTTCTCCTGTCTCGAGACAATACTCAACAAGTTCCAGATATCGATACTCAAAAACACGTAGCGTAAATTTAGTACCAGGGAAAACAACCATGCTAAGTGGGAACATTGGAAATATAGTCATTTCATTCCTCGTTAACCGATAATCGGTTGCCTACTTCGGCTCAAAGAGTTCTATGGGAAGTCCGGAACTAAATGTGCGTAAGGCGTTTCCCAGGCTTATGTAAAATGAATCTATTTCAGTTTCAATCCAATCATCAGATTCGTCATGGTTTACCATGAAGCTGATAGTCATTTCTTCTCCAGAGTCCGCCGTAAAATAACCTACAAGGGCCACTGTTGTTTCCGTATAGGACACCTTGGCGTTTAAGTTCCCATTAAATACAGAATTTTGAAATTCTTGCGCTATCGTTCCTTCTACACCAGCCACTGGAAAGGCCTCGAAGAGAAACGCTTTGACTGGTTCATGGTCTGCAATGCCCTGCATAATTCCACAGGTTGCTTGATTCCCCGTGCTGATGCCAGATCCATCTACCACTAGTAAACCAGTTTCGGGTAGGCCAGCTCCTCGAATAATTTCTGTAATTCCAGTGGTGCCTGAACTGGACTTCCCCTCTCCAGAGCGAGAATACCCTATCTCTTTAACTAGCATTTCTGCCGTCATAGAGTCATCGTTAACAAGCATTTGTTTAACAATTTGACTCATGGGAGGCGATTCTATTGAGAGCAGCACGACAAGGTCGTCTGGTAAGATCCCAGAAAATTCACGACCAGATTCAAGAATTATCACATTCCGAGCTTCGAGTAGATCATCGAAACTAGCAGCAAATCTAATCGCCGGGTCACGTGATGGAGTTAAGGGTGGTGGGTCCTCCACCCCGCGTTGAGAATTGTAGTTGTTTTTTAAACCGTCATATCCTTGGTCAAGGAGTGAGGCGCTCAGAGACCCAATTAGCGATTGTTCCTGTATATCTTCGCTCCAACTTTCGACTGTTCGGCTTTCGTCGTATCTTGATTCATTTACAAGAACTGCCCCTTGAATAAACAATATGTTCATTCCGACAGTAAGATCTGCCAACTGATCGGCGCTTGTATGTATCGTACTGAAATTCTCAGGCAATAACTCGATGTATGAATTCGTCATAAGGACTGGGTCACCACCTCCGAAGATATAAAGATCAGTACTAAGCAATGACCCATCTTCATTAGGTTCCCGTTCAGCTGCAAGGATAGTTTCATATGTAAACTCAGGCCCTAATTCCAAAAGCGCGGATGCCGCAGTAATAACTTTTGCGTTTGTCCCTGAAGAAAGAGGAATATTCTCTCTGACGCTGAACACAGGCTCTCCACCTACTGCAACGACCAGACAAGAGCTACTTGGAACAGAAGACATCAATAAGTCTAAATCTTTATCGAGAGCTTCTAGCTCTAATGGGGAGCTTAATAACTCTGGAGTCCGCCGAATTGAGAAGACTTGTGTTTCAAGTTCGTCAGTATTTTCAATCGACTTCGGCAAGGTCTCAAC
>CACFFD010000001.1 GCA_902565595.1 Actinomycetota bacterium | reverse complement strand
AAAGCGTCCAAGAAAGATAAAGAGGGCACCTGCTATTGGAACTGTCCCGTAGGTCGCAGCCATTTGAAGGGAATTGACAGTCGTAAGACTTTCCTTTGGGACGATACTAGGCACTACGGAATCTTTTGCAGGAATCCATAAGAGTGTAAAGACTTCCAATGCGAGGGAGGCTAGTACCAGATGCCAGACTGCTGAGGCAAATGGGAGAAATAGCAGGATGATCACTCGTGCTAAATCACAATAAATCATGACTTTTTTTCGGTCCCAACGATCTACCAGAACGCCTGCAAGTGGAGCAAGAAATAAACCGGGGATTATCCGGACAGAAAAAACAAAGCCCACTGCTGTTTCTGGTGTTCCTCCGCCCAGTTCCGTAGCTGCTGCGGCTATGGCAAGAAAACCGAGCCAATCACCCATGGATCCAACTGCCTGTACGATCCATAAACGGAAGTACTGATAGCTTCCGAATATCTTTTCAACCCAAAGATTTCCCGCAAGTCCTTGATGGCCGGCAACGAGATCTCCGTGATGAGAGGTTGAGTCTTGTTCTGAAGTCACGCGATCAGAGTAGTTTGAAGACTTCAAAAAGGCATAAACACAGCGAAGAATTACAGATAGAAAATCGAGAGAACCTGAGAATTTCTATTGTTGGGCTCGTTTTTCCGCCAATAGTTCTTTGGCACGTTCACCGTTCATTTGTTCAACTGTGTCGCCAAGTTGGAGGCTGGCATTTGTTTCACCATCGGTAACGTATGGGCCGAATCTTCCTTCTTTAAGAAGGATGGGCTTTTCTGAAACTGGATCAGTGCAAGTCGTTCCGTCATCATTTTTCAACGAGATTTCTTTTGATTGACGTCGACGAAATTGTTTCGGCTGAGAAAGTATTTCTCGGGCCCGTCCATAGGTTATTGTGAACGGATCATCATCATCTGGAAGACTTCTTGTCTCATCGCCAAAACGTAAATACGGCCCATAGGGTCCGTTGTGAACAGTGATCTCAGAAATTTCCTCTTCTGATTTTTCGTTTTCTTCGTTAGGGTTTGCAGGAGTGTTTTGTGAATCATCATCTGGTTCTAGAACTTTAGGAAGGCTCAGGAGCTGAAGGGCTTCTTCCTTAGTAAGGGTTTCAGGGTCCATTCCTTCCAGCAGTGAAGCAGTTTTAGGCCTTGGAGTGTTTTTTAACCTTTCTCGTTCAATGAGAACATCGACTACAATTTGACAACTGTCGAATTTCGATAGGGCTGACAGAAACAATTCAATGTTTTTAATCTTTGTCTCTGGGTCTTTAAGTGTTAGTAGTTCATCCCAATATCCAGACTCATGCAGTAAGTCGCGTACAAGTGATGCCGGTTTTTCACTTTCCTGTTTCTTCTGATAACCCTTAATCAAATGGATCAGCTGTTCTAGCGCTGATTCTTGGTTGCTCCCTGATTTGAGTACATGTCCGGACTGGAAAGCCTCAAATAGGCTGAGTTGATTATCCTTTGCGATTTCTTGAAACTGCTCAATTGATCGTTTCCCGATTCCACGTTTAGGAGTATTAAGCATGTAAAGAATTGCTTCGTTATCTGTTGGGTCCACAATTGTACGGAGATACGCGGCTGCAACCTTGAGAGGTTTTAGATGGTGAGGGAGGCGCATTAGCTCACCTTCAGGAGTTGATGCTCTGGGCCATTTGGGGAAATGGCCTAAAGAGACATACCACCCGTAGCTTCCTTGTCTGAGAACTACATCAAGCCCAGTTTCGGGATCCTCACATAGAACTTGATCAGGTTCTGCCGCTGCATTTAGATATTCTTTTGCTTTCGAAACTGTAAGTTGATCAGGCGGAAGGTTCTCGGGGACAGAGGCGGTTTCGCCGTCTATTTCGTATTGGACATACGGCTTCTGGTTGGCAAAACGGGCATAGATATTTTGATTAGATTCTGGATCAAGACCGACATGATGAGCTATCTCCTCGCGGAGTTTAGCTAATTCACCTAGGTTGATCTTCTCTTCCACTTCGACAAGTTTGTCGTTAAAACCAATTTCTTTTTCGAACCACCAACGGTTAAGCATTTCAGTTCGTTGCTCATTTCCATTGGCAATTTGATCAAGGCTCTGCTCTAAGTTCGCCCTGTTGTGGTACTGAACTTCATCGTTGAATTCTAATTCCAGAAAGTTAGTCCCTACTATTCCTTTCACAGTGGGGACTAATGATCTGCCCTCTTTATATGCATATTCTCGTGCGCGGATCTTCCCTATTGTCGCAGAAAATGTAGAAGGACGACCGATTCCTTCTTCTTCCATCCATTTCACAATTGACGATTCCGTAAATCTTGCTGGAGGTTTTGTCGAATGGTTCTTTACTTCAATTTGACTAATAGTTACTTCCTGTCCCTCAGGAAGGTCAGGAAGTACCCCTTCTCCTTCTGGTTCCTCATCACTCTCAGTTGTTTCTTCATAGATGTACCTGAATCCTTGGTGTGTGATAACCCGACCACTTGCACTAAATGTGACCGCCTGAGGTTCTGAATTGTTTTCGAGTGAAACTATCCCCCTAAGCAGCATTCTGGCAGTTTCGCCTCTTTCATCAGTCATTTGGGATGCAATGGTCCTTTTCCAAATAATTTCATACACCCGGAGTTGATCTTTATTTAGGTCTCCTTTGAGCTCGTCAGGGTGGCGAAAGACCTCTCCGGCTGGTCGTATAGCTTCATGCGCCAATTGAGCGCTCGCTGTTTTATTCTCATATGTTCTAGGTTTCTCGGGAAGATATTCGATACCGCATACAGTTTGGATACTTACCCGAGCTGCTTCAACAGCTTGATCAGAAAGTGCTGTGCTGTCAGTTCTGTGGTAGGTGATGAATCCATTCTGGTACAAACTCTGCGCTATACCCATAGCTGCGCTAGCTGAGCCTCCAAGTTTATTTATGACTTCCTGCTGGAATGTGGATGTAGTGAAAGGTGGCTTTGGCTTCCTTTGGTAAGGTGAGCGTTCTATGGAACTCACTGTGAGAGTTTCCGTCTTTAATGCTTCCTGCAGTGAGCTTGCTTGCTCCTGATCGAGAATTACTACTTCGCTGCTTTTCTTAAGTTCTCCATTTTCATCAAAATCGTTCTTTCCGGAGACAACCTTTCGACCATTAACCTCTACAAGCTTGGTAGTAAACATTTCGTCTTGTTTTGAAAAAACACTTGCGGTCAAGCTGTGATAGTCGGCGCTTATAAATCTGATGCGTTCTCGTTCTCGTTCAACAAGCCGGCGGGTTGTGGGGCTTTGAACCGGTCCTCCTGAAGCTCCGCCACCAATCACTTGTCGCATAACGCTAGACCAGCCGAACCCTGACATACGGTCCATGATCCTTCGAGCCTCCTGCGCAGCTACAAGATCCATATCTATCTCTCTCGTATGGTTAAGAGCTTCAAGAATGGCTTTTTCTGTTATCTCATGAAATACCATCCGGTAATAGGGAATTTTAGGTTTGAGTACTTCAACTAGATGCCAGGCTATAGCCTCTCCTTCACGATCTTCATCAGTAGCTAGATATAGAAGCTCAGTATTTTTAAGTGCTTTACGCAATTGAGTTATTGTCTTTTTGCTATTTTCGCTAACAACGTACCAAGGTTCCCATGTATTCTCCGAAGTGCTCTCTCCCCCAACATCAATACCGTAGCTACGGAGTTCCGAATTATTTTCATGAGTCGCAGGATCGTAACGTTTATCGTTTCTGACATTTTTAGGTTGGATGATATCCCTAATATGGCCAACGGAAGCTTCGACTGAGTAATCAGATCCAAGGTAACGTTTGATCGTTTTCGCTTTCGCTGGTGATTCAACTATGACTAGTGCTTTGGGCACAATCCATCCATTTCTGTTTCATATAAGCATGAAAAAACTGTGTTTGCTTTCGGGGCGTGAGAGTAACCTAAATTTTCGCGTTTGCAACGCATTCTTACAAAAAATGATTCTTTTGTGGAAAAATACTGCGATTACCTTTTTAGCCAGAAATCGTGTTCTCCCCAAGCTAGTCGGTGCTATGGAGAGGACTCACCCTGATTCTTCGACTTCAACATTTCGCCTATTTTTAGTTCCGAAATGCAAGAATAAGAGGCCGATAACTCCAGCAGCCAATGATGCGAATAGGACCCCTATTTTTGATTCATCGGCGAATATTAGATTCTCTTTATAGGCGAGATTGGTAATAAAGAGAGCGACAGTGAAGCCAATACCCGCAGCAGCCGATAAGCCTAATAGAGACAGGTTATTGAGTTCTTTAGGGCGGGTCGTGAAGGGCATCTTCATCCCTATCCAAGTTGTTATAAAAATTCCCAGAGTTTTCCCTACGACGAGACCAAGTGCAATTCCCCAGGTAATGGCACTGCCAGCAGCGTCTCCTAAAACTCCTCCACCTAGATCAACTCCAGCATTTGCTAAGGCAAATATCGGGATGATAATAAAACTTGAAATTGGGTGAAGTGTCGATCCTATTCGCTCTGCTATTGAAGAAGATGATTCGTTAAGCTCCATTGCAGTGAGACGAACATCGACAGGGTACATGTTTTCTCCCTTATCACGAAGCCACTCCAGAGCCCTCATTCCTTCTTCTTTAGATTGCTGAGGTTTTGCAGGAGCGATAAGGCCAAGAAGGACGCCAGCAATCGTAGCGTGAATTCCAGATTCGAATGTCGCTAGCCAGAAGGCAAACCCTAAAAGTATATAAATCGGAATGTACCAAATCTTTAAGAATTTAAGTATAAGAATTGCCGCAAGGATTACTAAGGCTGCGATAGACCAAGATACGGAAAGGCTAGAAGTATAGAAAATGGCTATTACTAGAATTGCGCCGATGTCGTCGACTATGGCAAGACTTAGCAGAAATACCTTTAGTGGCCTGCCGACTCGGTCACCCAGAAGCGAAACGACGCCAACAGCAAACGCGATATCAGTTGCCATTGGAATCCCCCAACCTGAGGAAGGGTCTCCGGATGGGTTAAAGGCAAAGAAAATGAGTGCTGGGAATACCATCCCCCCAATTGCTGCTATCGCAGGGAGGGCTGCTGCTTTAGGGTCTTTTAGATGACCAGCAACTAGTTCTCTTTTTATCTCAAGACCTACTACAAAGAAGAAGATAACCATTAATGCGTCGTTGACTAAATACCCTAAAGTGAGGTGGTGTCCTGATCCCCCCATGTGGTAACTACCTACGGCTAATTCAAAGTGTGTGTTCCAGAGATTGTCATAGCTTCCTGACCATGGTGAATTTGCCCAAATAAGCGCAACGGCAGTAGCGATAAGAAGAAGGATCCCGCCAGCGGCTTCTATGTTTAGAAAATTTCTGACAGGTTTACCGACACGGCGCGCTAAACCACTGTCTCCTCCAAGCCAAGTCCAGTTAGGCAAGTCAGGTAGGGGTGTATTTTCTGCCATTTCCTATTCGATCTATAGTCTTCAAACTCTTATCCTAGAGGCAGCATGCAGGAAAATACTTCTTCAGATGAAGTCAGCACATGCGGGGCTTCCTCTATCTATTACTGGAAGTACTTTATTTCTCCATTTGATGCTTCAACAATTGCGCGTACTGCGTGGTGAAGTGCCTCATGATGCACTTGGAATTCTTCTATCTCTGGGTCAGGTTCCGAAGCGAGTGTAGGAATATCCTCGGGGTGAATTTCTTCTTTTTTCATCTGAGCTAATGCTTCATCCCAGTTGGTCATATCCGCTTCACGTTCGAGACGCATGCTTGGAGCTTGTAGTAAAGCGCGATCCAGATCATTCACTATTGCTATTACAGTATCTGTGGTAGTGAGCACTCCGGGAGTTGATATCAGATGCAGTGCCTGAAGTTTCCTCATAGCCATAGCGATTATCATGCTCGGTGAGCTGAGCTCAATGACCGCTGAGTCAATTTCTGTTAAATCAATCGTTACCTTTGGTTCAATGTCGAACCAGTTCCTAAGAGTGTCGAATAGGCGGGCCGCTACGGAATGTAGTGCTAGTAGTTCATCCGGCTTTGGGAGCGTTTCCGGCCCATCATGAGTATTTTCCATTCTTTAAGCGTATTAAAACCTTGTATAAAAGCCGTCTACTTTCGTTTCTTTATCATTTGAGAATTACTGAGTATCAGATTGTTTCTGACGGTGGGGAAACGTAGACGGTCAGGTTAACTGTCGTTCCTTCATCAGCTGATTCAATTGTTATTTCATCAGCGAGAATTTTCATCAGAGAAATACCAAAACCTCCTTCGTATTCGAGTCGGCCTTTGTCAGTAAGTGGGCCAGCAGGGTCTAGTTTCTCAGGGTCGAATCCTGATCCGTGATCTTGTACTTCTACCTCTATCCGGTCACCTTCTAACCCGAATCGGATTGTGATTCGTTCACTAGAGCCGAGGTTGGCGTGAGCTCTAATAGCGTTTGTGGTAGCTTCAGAAACTGCAAGTCTTAGGTCATCAATTCTTTGGTCGCCCAGTGACTGATCAACTCGTGCTGCTGACGCTACCACAGCACGAACAAGTGAAAGATATTCAACTTGCGAAGGGATTTCTAAGATAATTCCCTTATTCATTCAACTTCGTCCATGAACTTGGATCTTGGTCGAGATCGACAACGGCGAGGACGCTATCCAACCCTGTTAAAGCAAATACTTCTTCAAGGCTGCCCGATAACCCAGAGCATCTGAAATCACCGCCATTACTTCTCGCTCTTTTTACGCCACCTACCAGTATTCCTAGACCGGTCGAATCTATGAAATCAACTTTTCGTAAATCAACAACTAAATGTATGTTTCCCTCACTTACTTGACGAACGATCTCCTGACGCAGCTGAGGTCCTGTCGCCATATCAACTTCACCAGCAACATGGATGACAGTCCATATCCCAATGTTAGAATTCGAAAGCGTCAGCATCATATCTATAGGTTATGGGATTGTGAACCCACCCGCTTGCAGAGCGGAAAGAAGATTACTTTCTCTGAAAGTATCCGACTGCCTTTCTTCTAAATTGATTTATCCATCAAAGTCCATAGCAAATTTCTATGAGGAATTGCTTCATCAACGTCATCGGTCCAAGTCGCTTGGCCGAAATGAACAGATCTATCGTTGATTCTGCTCATAATTATTGCGTGGCGTAGCCCGGCATAAACCATGAACCAATGCAGATCTTGAGGAAGTATCCCTGTCTGTTCCCTAAATATTTCTCTTACGGTTTCTGGTTTCATGAAGTCCGGTAACCCTGGAAACTCATATGTTTCAGCTATGTCTTGAAAGAAACTATGGAGGAACACAAGCCAGCCGAGATCTACTTCAACTGGTGCAAGACTCGCCATCTCCCAGTCAAAAACAGCAACTGGGGTAAACGATTCATTATTAAACATGATGTTCCCGATTCTTGAATCTCCCCAACTTAGAACGGTTCCGCTTTCTTCAGGCCAATTTTGATCAAGCCATGTAAACGCATATTCGATAACAGGGTGGTTTCGGTTGTTGCCGATAACCCATTGGTAATAATTTTGCTGAGCTGCAAAATGTCTTCGTAGATGAGTTTCACCAGAAAATCCATTTTCGAGAAATCCAGTATCTATACCCTCTATATCTATTTTGGAAAGTTCACTAATTATTTCCACTGACTGACGCTCTAGAGTCTCTCTGTTTTCCTGAGATGCGTCGAGAAGCCAGCCACCAAAAACATACGGGGGGATATCGGGTGGAACTCTTCCTTCTATTTGCTCCATAACAAAAAACGGAACCCCTAGGACATGAGAGTTAGTCTCAAGCCAGAGAACATTTGGGACAGGTATTGAAGTTCTTTCACGAATGATTTTCATTATCTGGACTTGAAGACCTAGGTCGTATTCTTGAAAAACAGGAATATCTTCCGACGTTGGTGCTAGACGAGCTACGAGCGGTTGTTCGCTACTGAGATCTGCGTTCTTTGAATCAGTAGTGAACAGTAACGTTTCACTAGACATTCCAGATCCTGAAGGCCTTCGGAGATCAGAAATTACAGCTTCCGAATCAATTACTTTCTCTCTTATCCACTGCGTCAATAGCTCTTGGATTTCATTAAGGTCACGTGAAGTACGCTTTGGGTCTAATGCATCGGACATCTTTTTGAGAATACCAGTAAGTGAGTAGGCGCGGATATTAGCTGAGCTCTACTTTAGATTAGGTGCAGATCATTCGAATCAAAGGGGTTATCAGTTCAGCAGGCTTTGCCCAGGGTAATAGATTTGTGGTTGGCCATTGGGACCATTCACCTATCGGCCCTTTTGGTGACGTTATGTGGGGAACTCCAGACGGACGAAGAATCCTATTAGCTGGAAATCAGAATGTAGCTGACTTTGTTACCTCTATTTATAACTTCGATGATGTCCGTATTGGGAAACTCAAAACAGAGTCTGATGGACGAGAGACTTCTGTAGATGGATTAGGTTTGAACCTCCATTTATTTGGCGGAGTCTCCCGCGTTATTCCTTTTCCTCGTCCTCTTTGGTTCACTAAATCTGTAGAAAGGCCATTGGCCAAATCTCTCATGGGAGTGGAAACTTTCGGTACAAGTTCTCGGGGTGTTTCCGAGTGGTATCAGGCGAGAAAATGGCGGTGGGTTAAATCAGGTACTGCCGTACTAGATGGAAATAATCTGGGGGAACCTTCAAATTTCTCTCAACCGATAGAGGTAGGATTTTCTGAACCTCCTACTAAACCAGCAATAGTTTCCCTACAAGTTGCCATCAGATTTCCTTTCGATAACTAATCTAAAGACCCTTAAAGTAGAGTGATGCGTCTATTTCTCATCGCTTTAAAGCGATGATATTTGGTCCTTTACGTAAGGTCTGTTCAGTAATCTAGATAGTAGGATTGGCAAATTGGAATGAATACATGAACAGGCAGGCGAGAAATTTATGTGGATATTTACTACGACAGGATTTCTATCAGTAGTTCAGAAATCTGACCCTGAACTACCTGAGGATCCTAATGTTTTATGTGCTAGAGGGCGGAGACTAGGTGATCTGGAAGAACTGCAGGACTATATTGTTGAATCTCATGGAGTCACCGTGCCCATTCAGCAAAGCATGGTTACCGACTACGAATATCGAATGTATGTATCTCGAGATCAGTTCAGGTCCTTCGTTAGTCACCGCATTAGTGAACTGGACTACAACAATTACAAATCCGAATGTCAGAAAAAAGGTTGGGTGGGGTCGGCACTTGAATGCTTACATGAAATTTGGGATTCTGTTTATAGGAATTTAGGAAGTTATGGAAGTTCACCCGAAAAATACGAAGAATACATTGAAAAGCTTATGAGTGAGGATCCCAATTCCTACTGGGACGAAGACTAGGTCCAAAGAGGGTTATAATTCATTAGATGGTTGTGATCATTACTTTTCTCGTAGCAGCTGCTGTGACCTATTTCATTGTTAAGAAGGTCACAGATAAGAGATAGAGATTGTTTCTCGTTCTGTCAGCGAATACCTATTGTTGGATTAACGAACGAAATGTGGTTTGAGAGGAAAGCTGTAGGAAATCGCTTTCCGAGAAAAGTTTGGTAATAATGACTACTTGGTGAAATATCCAAGGAGGTGTCTGAGTACCTGGTGGGCTCCCCCGCCTTCAAAGCGGGTGGGACGAGTGATCCTCGTCCGGCGGGTTCGATTCCCGTCCACCTCCGCAATCTCTGGTTTGCTTATACAGCTAAAAGATCTCGAGCACCCGTGTCGCTACTTGGGTGACGAAGTTTTGACATTGCCCGAGCTTCTATCTGTCGTATTCGCTCTCGAGTTAGGTTGAAATACTCGCCAACTTCTTCAAGAGTTCTTGGTTCTCCCCGGTCAAGGCCAAAGCGTAGTTTAAGAATTTCACGTTCACGTTCATCAAGAGGGGCGAGTAGGCGAGCAATCTCATCTGGAAGGAGTGATGTAGCAGCTACTTCGAAGGGAGAAGCTGCTCCGCGGTCTTCAACAACGTCACCTAGTTCTGCGTCGCCATCTTCGCGAAGTGGCTCGGAAAGGCTCATAGGTTCACTTGCGAACCGTAAGGCTTCAATTACTTTGTCTTCTGGCATTTCGACATCTGCAGCGAGTTCAGTCAACGTTGCAGGGCGACCATATTTGAGTTCGAGTCTAGATCGTGCCTTCTGTAGCCGAGCGAGTGTATCTCCAGCATGAACCGGAAGCCTAATAGTCCGTCCTGTGTTCGCTATTCCACGAGTTATAGCCTGTCGTATCCACCAAGTCGCGTACGTGGAGAATTTAAAGCCTTTCCGCCAATCGAATTTTTCTACTGCGTGCATAAGGCCTAGATTTCCTTCTTGAATCAAGTCGAGAAGGGGAAGTCCGGAAGCTTGGTATTTCTTTGCTATGGAGACGACTAGGCGAAGATTCGATTGGACGAATTGCCGCTCAGCTTTTTCGCCATTACGAGCGTTACGTTTAAGATCTCGTTTTTCAACCGCGGTGATTTCTTCTGATGATTCAAGTTTCTGCCTAGCCTCAACGCCCTTTTCGATCGCTTGGGCCAGTCGGACTTCGTCATCCTTTGTTAAGAGCGGGTATTGTCCGATATCGGTGAGATATAACCTTACGAGGTCTTCTTCATCTCGCTCTACTCGCTCTTTAGGCAAGGTACGCTCTTTTCAATATTTGTGGTACTACTTACTGCACCACGCTCCGCAAGTTTCACCATACCGAGATCCGTGCAGCGCGGCTACCAAATTTCGACATATCTTTATTGTTTCTAAATTTTTTTTATCGCAGGGTTGAGAGAATCTCTATGGAGTCGTTAGGGCAAACCCGTTCTTATTGTGTATTACGGTTGTAGGCGTTAACGATTGGAACTCTTCTGTCTCTACCGAATGCTTTTGACGAGATCTTTGGCCCAATTGGACTCTGTCTTCTTTTGTATTCGGCTAGGTCAACCAATCTGGTGATATGCCTGACCATGTCAGGCTCATATCCTTCTTGGATGAGTTGGCTGACTACCTTGTCTCCTTCAATGATGTCTCGTAAGAGCTTATCTAAAACGTCATATGGGGGAAGTGAGTCCTCATCAAACTGATCAGGCCTGAGTTCAGCTGAGGGAGGTTTCTCAATAATTGAAGTTGGAATTATTTCGTTTCCGCTTGTTGAGTTTTTCCATAGGGCAAGGTCGTAGACCTGTGTTTTCCAGACGTCCTTTATGACCGCATAAGCTCCAGCTGTATCTCCATAGAGTGTTGAATACCCTACGGCAAGTTCACTTTTATTTCCTGTCGTGAGAACGAGCCATGAAAATTTATTCGATAATGCCATCAAAATAGTCCCACGGATCCGAGATTGGAGATTCTCTTCGGTGGTATCTTCCGGAAAATCTGAAAAAGATTCTGAGAGCGTATCTAGAAACGCTTTGTGGGCTAGTTCAATCGGAATTTCTCTGTGGTCGCATCCCAAATTAGCTGCCAATAAGGCGGCATCCTCAATAGAGTGAGAGCTCGAAAAACGTGATGGAAGAGCGACAGTGTGGACGTGATCGGGTCCTAACGCATCCGCTGCGACTGCTGCGACAATTGCCGAGTCGATTCCACCAGACAAACCAATCACGACGTCAGTGAAGCTGCTTTTAGTGACGTAATCGCGGGTAGCGAGGCACAATGCTTTCCATATTTCAGATAATGGTTCAAGAGGAAGAAAGGGGCTCTTTTCGATTTGGCCTTTTGGGGGCTCGTATGTTTTGGGATCCAAGGGAATCTTAATAACTGATTGGCTAGAAGTTTTCTTTGGTAGTTCAAGGTCAGAAATCATGATACTTTCCTCAAATTGAGGGGCGCTTGAGATGATCTCTCCATCTGCATCCATCGCCATTGATCCGCCATCGAAAATTAGTTCATCTTGACCACCCACCTGATTGACGTACACGATTGGAATTTTGGATTCTTTGATACGGTGCTGCAGAATATTCTGTCGGGAGAATATTTTTCCTTGCTCATATGGAGAGGCGTTCAAATTAAGTATGACTTGAGCTCCGCTTGTAGCTAGTTCATTAATGACTCCGTTCGCAAGCCATATATCCTCACAAATAGTTACACCTACATTTACTCCGCAGATCTCAAATATTGGCGCTTTCCCTTTCCCAGGCGTGAAATACCGTTCTTCGTCAAAAACTCCGTAATCTGGGAGTGCTCTTTTGTCATACACTCCATAAATTTTTCCATTAGCGCATATTGCAGCAGAATTAGATGTTCGTTTAATTGGATCGGCGGCAGCCTCTTGACCGGAGACGAAACCAATCACTGCAACACATGAGTTAACTTCTGCAGTAATCACATTAAGGGTTTTTTGTACTTCCTTAACGAAAGCAGATTTCAATAGAAGATCTTCAGGGGGGTACCCACATACTGCCAATTCTGGGAATATCGCTATATCTGCTGATTCAGCCTCAGCTTGTTGGTATGCAGCAATGATCTTCTTTCTATTCCCATCTAAATCTCCTACATGAAAATTCAGTTGACATGCAGCTATCCGTAATGAATCCATATCAGCAGGTTAGGGCTATTGTGGCCTTCCTGAGAATTTAGATACCGAGAAGTTATGAAATACAGGACAATAACAGCAGTTTTGTATGAATTAAGGTTAATTATCTCACTGATGTCGCTTATTGGGTAACCTGAGGCAATGGATAGCCATGATGACGTTGAGAAGGGAACGACACTTTCTCTTGATTTTTCAAAGATAAACGAAATAGGGAATGCAGGTTTTTCTGTTCTTCCCGTTGTAGTTCAAGATAATGAATCAGGAGAAGTACTAATTCTTGCATACGCAAATGAAGAAGCATTACGAGAAACCCTCAGACGAAAAGAAGCTGTATTTTTTAGTACTTCTAGGAATGAGATCTGGCACAAAGGAGCTACATCAGGGGATACTCTGTCTCTTGTCGAGGTCCGAGTGAACTGTGAGCAGAATTCTCTTTTATATCTAGTTCGCCCACAGGGTCAAGGAGCATGCCATACAAAAAGTGATGACGGGACGGCCCGATCAAGCTGCTACTACCGCAGCATTGATACAGATACTGATCTTCGTTTTATCTGACTGTCTTTTTTCAAGAAGTAAATTAGGCTAACGCAGCACCTACTGTTTCAGTCATAAGAGCTGCGACAACATAGGGGTCAGCATTGGCATTAGGCCGACGGTCTTCTATGTATCCTTTTTGATCTTGTGAAACCTGCCAAGGTATACGGATGGAAGCTCCACGATCTGAGACACCGTAACTGAACTGGTCATAGCGTTGGGTTTCGTGTTCTCCGGTTAAGCGGTCTTCGATACCAACTCCATATCCTGCAAGGTGTTTTTCAGGAATTCCTGGAGCTCCGAGGGATTCGCATGCTGCTGTTATCGCATCAAAGCCTTCCCGCATAGCCTGAGTTGAGAAGTTGGTATGCATACCAGCACCATTCCAGTCCCCTTTCATCGGCTTGGCTTCTATGCTGATTTCAACGTTATGTTCTTCACCCACGCGATAGAGCAAATAGCGCGCTATCCATAAATGATCTCCTACTTCTACAGTTCCTGCAGGACCGATCTGGAATTCCCATTGACCGGGCATGACTTCTGCGTTTGTTCCTGAAATTTTAAGACCAGCATCGATACACAGGGTGGTGTGTTGTTCCACAGCTGCACGGCCATGTATCTTGAGAGCACCAACACCGCAATAGTAGGGTCCTTGGGGAGCTGGGAATCCGTTGGGTGGAAATCCCGCAGGCCATCCAGTTCCTGGGTCGATCATTGTGTATTCCTGCTCAAGCCCAAACCAGGGATCTTGATCTCCATATTTTTCCTCAGCCGCCCTTGCAAGTGCTCTTGTATTCGTCGGGTGGGGGGTTTCCTGATCAGTCAGGAATGTTTCACACATAACAAGTATGTTGTCACCACCGCGAATTGGATCGGGGCATTGAAAAACGGGTTTTAGAACAACGTCAGAATTATCACCTGTAGCCTGATTTGTAGATGAACCGTCATAACCCCAAATACCTGGTTCATCTCCATCAGCTAGTATTTTCGTCTTGGATCTAATTTCGGCTGTTGGTTCGGTACCATCAATCCACAAATACTCTGCCCGATATGTCACAATATTCTCCATTATCTTTAGGAGAGCAAGAAACAGATTTTTCCGAGTCTTTCTCTCATCAACTTCATTACTGCATTCTGAACTCTAGTTGCACCTTCGCTGAGATATGTTAACAGAGTGTTAAATCGGTACCCAAATAGAAAGTATTTCTGAATTTAGTCGTTAGAAATAGAATATGGAACCACAGAAAGAATATGTACTTCGGACAGTTGAAGAACGAGGGGTTCGCCTTATCCGCCTTTGGTTCACGGATGTCTTAGGAAAGCTCAAGTCTGTAGCTATATCGCCTGCGGAACTTGAAGGCGCTTTCGAAGAAGGTCTCCAATTCGACGGATCTGCAATTGATGGCTACAGCAGAGTGCAAGAAAGCGATGTTTTAGCTGTACCTGACGCAAATAGTTTTGAGCTTCTACCTTGGGTAGACCCTTCAGAACCAACGGGTCGAATTTTCTGCGATATTAAGAATCTGGATGGATCACCATTTCAGGGGGATCCGCGTCAAGTCCTTCGACGAAATCTCAAAGCTGCACATGACAAAGGATTTACATTCTTCACTGCCCCAGAAATCGAGTTTTTCTATTTCAATAACGCAAACGAACGGAAGCCACTGGATAATGCAGGATATTTCGATTTAACAACGCTTGATTTAGGTAGTGGCCTTAGACGCCGAACATTACACATGTTAGAAGCAATGGGAATACCTGTTGAATATTCATTTCATGAAGACAACGCAAGCCAACATGAAATCGATCTTCGCTATACCGAAACGCTAGATATGGCAGACAACATAATGACATTGCGCCTTGTTGTCAGAAAGATTGCACTAGACGCCGGTATCCATGCGACTTTTATGCCAAAACCAATAGATGAAGGGCAAGGGTCAGGCATGCACACGCATATGTCGCTCTTTCAAGGAGACGTTAATGTTTTTCATGATCCGGGGGATGTTCTTGGCTTATCTGATGTCGCAAGAAAATTTATGGCCGGAATTTTGTATCACGCTCCAGAATTTACCGCAGTAACAAATCAACTAATCAACAGTTACAAGAGGATGGTATCAGGGTATGAATCTCCGGTTTATGTAAGCTGGGCCCGTAATAATCGATCCGCCCTTGTTCGGGTTCCTATCCATAAGGCAGGCAAGGCTTCCTCTACAAGAATTGAATACCGAGCGTTAGATTCTGCCGCAAACCCGTATCTTGCATACTCTGTTATTCTCGCTGCAGGTCTTAAGGGGATAGAGGATGGGTATGAACTACCCGATGAAGCTGCCGAGAATTTATGGTCGTTAAATCGAGATGAAGCCAAGACCGTTGGCTTACAACGATTACCCCAAGACCTTCGAGAGGCTTTGGACTTGATGGAAGAATCTGAATTAGTCCGGAATGTCCTTGGAGAGCATATTTTTGAATGGTTCCTTCGAAATAAACGCGAAGAATGGGAAACATACCAACGACATGTCACACCCTATGAAATAGAAAGGTATTTGCCGATTTGGTAGACGTAATTCCTGTTGATCACTTGGTAACTGTATTGAAAATCGGGGGACAGAACGTCGGTTTTCCGATCTTTTTCACCGTAAGCTGAAGACCTGATGGCCCCGATTCTTCTCTTTCCAGATCCTCCACCTCCAGAATTAATTCAGTCTCTGGACATGGCTGGATATGCCTGGAAAGCAGTAGCTAATGCCGTGGCTGCGGAAGAGTACGAGATTCATGATGAATGGGGCGGTGCGATATTAGTAGCTGATAAAGATCCAGATGCTGCCTTTTCGCTTGCTCGAGCTTTGAAGAAGCGTTCTGATCCGATTTCCAATATTCTGATATTGATTAATGGAGGTCAGCTGAACCAATTAGAGCTTCGCGATGACTTGTACGATGACTTCTGTCTGACACCATTCCATCCTCAGGAACTTCATGCGCGGCTTAATCACCTCTTTTGGAAAGGTGGTCAGGGCACTCGAGGGAATACTATTTCGTATGGTGATCTGGTCTTAAACGTGGAAACGTATCAAGCTGTAATCCAAGGCCGACCACTTGACCTTACCTACATGGAGTACGAATTGTTGAAGTTTCTTGTTTCGCATCCTGGAAAAGTCTTTAGCCGCGAAACCCTTCTATCACGTGTTTGGGGATATGACTATTTTGGTGGAGCTCGAACAGTTGACGTTCACGTTCGTCGCTTGCGATCAAAATTAGGTGAGGAATATGCAGGGCTTATCCAAACTGTTCGCTCAGTTGGTTACAGTTTTGGCCAATCAAGGTGGGGATCTTAGAATTATCAGGGTCTCTATCGTTTGGTAGATTCCTTGAGTTAGTTAATTGCTGAAATCTTTCCTACTTAACTCAAAGAGTTCTGAACCCTCATGTTCTCTATCTACATCTTTTTGAAGGATGGTTCCTAGAATTCCACTGAAAAGGAGTCCGGTCATAATGATTGCGACGGGAACGAGTACCGAGAGAATGATAATAATTACTACTGTTCCTGCCATAGTTTCTCCATTCTACAGAACTTGTTTCCTTTAGTTATATTCTAGCCCAGGCTTCAATCTCAATAATCGCACCGAGAGGTAAAGACGCTACGGCAACGGCTGATCTTGCAGGACGGTGTCCCCCGAATTCTTCCATGTAGATTTCGTTCATTTGGTCATAATCGTTTATATCAGTAAGGAAAACAGTTGTTTTGAGAACATTATCCAAAGTAGCGTTCTCCGAAGCGAGTAAACGTTTGAGATTAACAAAGAGCTGCCGAAGTTCAGGTTCCAGACCGCCTTCAACTATGACGCCATCGAGGTGTCCAACTTGGCCAGACACAATAATCCAATCACCTGATCGCACGATTGGAGTGTAGGGTCCTGCTGTTTTTTCCATCACCTCTAGCGTAGCTAAAAATATGAAACGCAGGTGGGGATAGAACCTTATAACTGTGACAGTACGTGAGTTTGCAATTACGTTTATTTTTATGGCTCCATTGTTTTCTGAACTGCAAAAACATTCAATACCTAGGAGATCGTTCATAGCTAGCGCGGGATGCGCCTTCTTACTTTCTTCATGTTCGAGCCAGCAAGGAGAATCATCAAAGAATTCAGTTCCTATCGATAACGTCCGGTTCTTACGAGCAGGTTTTGCTGATGGTTTTACGATGCCCTCGACACTTGTTACTGGTCGACCCCAACGAGCTCCATTTTTTCTATATGGTGCGGATGGCCTTCCGGTCGTAAACGGCCTCCCTTTGGAAATTAGTGGAGAACTCATACTTCCTTCAGGAAGATCAGAGAAAGTTTTGCTATCGCAACATAGTGAAGGGATTCCTACTCCCTATTTTCTTTTGGAATTTGAAATTTCTGAGGAGAACATAGGGATCTGCCAATTACAAGTTGATAGTCAGGAGTTAACTCAAATTGTCGAGTTTCGGGTTATAGCTCAGACCGAAACCGACCTGATTCAAGTGGGAGAAACGATGCGCGTTGTTGATACCCCAACCTTCACTAATAGCGCTGGCTTTGATCCACTATGCACTCGATATGAGCCATGTTCATTTCATAACATCAGTCTCAGAGATGCGCTCAATAATGGACGCCCAACTATTCTGTTGGTCTCTACTCCAGGGTTCTGTCAAACAACTGTCTGCGGGCCTGTTCTTGAACTCTTGATCGAACTTCCAAAAGATCCAAAGTGGGACGTAATCCATGCTGAGGTATACACCGAGCCTAAGAAAATTGCTGAAGGAACAGATCTTCAAAAGCTCATATCACCAGTTATACAAACATATGGCATGAATTTTGAACCATGTTTCATAGTTGCTGGAAGTGACAACAGGGTAAAAGCAAGGTTGGATTACGCTTTCGACAAAAATGAAATGAGAAAAGCGTTAGATCTGCTGACCTAAGAGGATTAATGCAATGGTGAGCGTGAATCCTTAGCTAAAGCTTTGTCCACAGCCGCATGTCTTTTGGGCATTTGGATTATCGATACTAAAGCCAGACTGATCTAACCCATCTTTATAATCCAGAGTTGCTCCTTCGAGCAGCATAGAACTCGATGGATCTACAACCACTCTAACCTCACCGTATGAAACTGTCTGGTCGTCGTCTGCTATATCAGTATCGAAAAACATCTCATAGCTGAAACCTGAACAGCCACCTGGTCGGACAGCTACTCGTAAAGCTAAGCCTTCTTCAGCTTCTTCCTTTATCAGTTCATCAACTTTGGTGGTAGCTGCATCAGTAAGGGTTATCATCTTTTCGCTCCTCAAGTAATCTCTGAGATTTATTATAATGTCGATCTCGTTGGAGGAGAAGGGTGAAGGGTTGAAAATTTTTCGAGATACTATTTCTATATGGAACTATCTGACCTTTCCGAAATTGAATCAAAGGTATTGAACCAACTTCAAGGCGTCGTAGACCCCGAGCTTGGATCGGACATCGTTGATTTGGGAATGGTCAAAGGTGTTGATCATCATGATGATGGCCACGTACTTATCACCGTCGCACTAACAACGTCTGGGTGCCCCCTACGCGCGCAAATCCAAAGAGATATTCACTCAAAACTTTCTCACATTCAAGAAATTACCAAGATAAAGATTAACTGGACTGAACTTACTCAGGATGAAAAGTCGGATGTTATGGCTCGTGCCAGATTAAATATTTCGCAAGAAGAAACAGTGACTCAAATTCCCCGAACAGCAAAGTCGATTATGATCGCTTCAGGAAAAGGTGGAGTAGGAAAATCTTCTATCAGTGCCAACATCGCTTCGGGCATTGCCCAACGTGGTTTCACCGTAGGGGTCCTTGACGCTGATATCTGGGGGTTCTCTATTCCACAGATGTTAGGTCTCTCTGGGAGATTAGAAGGTGACGACGAGACCAGAAAGATAAAGCCTATTGAAAGAAAATCCGGAGCTGGGGTTCTAAAAATTATTTCAATGGGATTTCTAATCGATGAGGAGTCATCTTCTTTAAATTGGCGTGGACTAATCCTCAATCGTGCAGTCCGTCACTTTCTCGAAGACGTGGAATGGGGGCACCTTGATTATCTAATTATTGATATGCCTCCGGGAACAGGCGATGTCCAAATGGGATTAGCAAAAATGCTGCCTCGTTCTGACATGATTGTTATTACTACACCATCAAAGACTGTTCAAAATGTGGCTGCGAGAGTAGCAAATATGGCGAGAAGCTACTATCTCCGTATTGCTGGAGTTATCGAAAATATGTCCTACTTCGTTAACAATGATGGGGAGAAATACTTTATCTTTGGCCAAGGTGGAGGAAAAGAGCTCGCAGGTGAATTGGGTGTTCCTCTTCTAGGTTCAGTTCCCATCGACGAGAACGTGAGCAAGGGATCTGATCAAGGGAATCCAGTAATTCTGGGTGATGGACAGGCCTCAGTAGCACTCAATGGCATCGTTGACGTAATTATCAACGACGCTGTTCCTTTGAACAAGATTACTGACTGTTCTGCCTATATTGAGCAAGAAACTGCCGTTGAACTAAATAGATAGAAACTCGATAAGTCTATCGAACCTTCCATCCAGATTTGAGCTGTTTCACCGTCTTCTCGGATGCTAGTTTTTCAAGATGTACTTCTACATTGCTGATGAGAAGATCGATTTCTGTGGGGTCATTAATCTTCGAGAATTGAGATGCAACTACTTCCTCCGATGATGTAGCACCTCCTTTAAGTGCTTTAACGATCAAATCATCAGTTGCTGAGTATCGTTCCAATGTCGTAGTAATGGCTGCTTTAGGATCCTCGATGACATGTCCGAAGGCTGGGGCGATTCTTCGAAGGCGCATTTTTGCAGCTTTATTGATGCTTTCTAGAGCTACCGTAAGGTCCGCTTGCCCAGATACTAATGGGACTGACCATTCTTCAGCGATTAATTGGCCGCACAACAGTGTTCTTTCTTCTTCTAATAAAAAGGTCCGGTGATCTGTTGTAGGTCCACCCATTTCATGGGCAGTGAGTCGAAATTCAGTTCCGAGGATTGTGTTTCCGTCTTTAGGGTCAAACCATTCAGCTCCTGTACGATCAATCATTGCACTAACACCACCAGCGTGAGCGGGGTCAGAGCATGTTGTGGTAACCCATCGGATTCGGTCACCACCACAGCCGACAACTGAGTCCAAGTGAGCACTATTTTCTGGGCCGGGATCAATAACAACTATTTCATCAATACCAACAAGGTATGTGTTTGTCCCATATGAAGTACGGGGACTGGGATTCAAACCAAGTATCCGGCGAACAAGCGGACTAAGCGCTCTGGCTACCCCAGGAACTATAGGCTCGGGACCTAGTTCTTCTTCTTCATCTTCTCGCAATACTTTGATCTTCTTACCCATGCTAGTTCTCCAGTGAAGGGGGGTCACGAAGATCGTCATCTTCTCGACGTAAATCCACGATTTCGATATCACTATTTTCCACATGGAAGAATGAACTACGACTGAAGTTAAAATTACTTTGCTTCGTATTCGACCTTGCTGCGCTGAAAGGCTGGTTAACGATTCGCCTAAAAAAGAGGCGGCGAATTATTGGACGAGTTAATGGGAAAAGAAGAAGTAAACCGACTACGTCTGTGATGAACCCTGGAGTAAGCATGAGAACACCAGCAATAAGAATTAAACCCCCATCTAACAGTTCTTTATTTGGAATCTGCCCTTGAACTAGTTGGAATTGTATTTTTCTGATAACTCCCATACCTTCAGATTTCACTAACCAAGCTCCAAGAACACTTACGATCAGTAAAAGGGCAATAGTTTCAAATATTCCTGTTTTCTGCGCGACTTCAACAATCACCAAAATTTCAGCCAAAGGCACCGCGAGAAATAGAAGAAGGAGCAGAAAAAACATCTCTTATATTCTACGAGATGAACTGACTGCTTTGACTTTTGAGGGAAACACAAAAGGAAAAAAATAAAACCATTCGGAATCCTTGATGGATCAGAGGATAATCAGTTCTAGAGTCAAAGTATGGAAAAGAAGCCTCCTTCGGTAAACGACTTGGCATTATCTATGCAAGATTCAGGAATACCGCACGATCTTTTAGTCAGAGAAGCAAGGTTAGCTATTTCTGAAGGCGACTGGGAAAATATGGGAGAACGCGTGGAACGTCTTCAACGTTCATTTGTTCAACCTGTTATAAACGCAACTGGGGTGCTTCTTCATACGAATCTTGGAAGAGCTTCTTGGGGAATTCCACATTCAAACTTTTCATCAAATATTGAATTAGATCTAGAAAACGGCAATAGAGGGTCTCGACAGACAAACATTGGTAATCTGTTCGCACAATTGTGCGGAAGCGAATCTGCAATGGTCGTTAACAACTGCTCTTCGGCAGTCTTGCTGGTCCTATCTGCTCTAGCTTCAAATAAAGGAGTAGTAATATCTCGCAGTGAACTGGTCGAAATTGGCGGTTCATTTAGAGTCCCAGAAATTCTTGAACTATCAGGTGCACATCTAATCGAAGTTGGTACCACAAATAAAACACGAGCAGTTGATTACCAAAAAGCCATAGATGCTCACCGGAATGCTGGCATGACTCTCAAAGTACATCAATCAAACTATAAAATTGTTGGTTTTACAGAAGAAACAACCGTAGATGAGCTCGCCTTATTAGATATTCCACTTGTCGTTGATATTGGATCTGGTTTGTTAGATTCGAATTGTCCTTGGCTTAACTCCGGCGCTCCTAAATGGTTGGCAGGGGAACCTGCAGCGAAACAGACTCTCTTAAATGGAGCTGATCTTGTGACTTTCTCAGGAGATAAACTTCTTGGAGGACCACAAGCCGGAATCATCGCTGGAAAGGCAGATTTAGTTGAGAAGTGTCTTCGACACCCATTTGCAAGAGTACTTCGACCGGGAAGTCATACGCTTGTTTCGCTTCAAGAATTAGCACTTCGTTACCTTCATCGAGATGGGGACCGTATCCCATTTTGGAAGATGGCGTGTCTTAATGAAGATGAATTACTACCACGTATCAAAAAGATGAACACTGGACAAATCGTTAGTATGGACTCTATTCCTGGTGGTGGAACTCTTCCTACAGTTGTCATCCCATCAGTCGGATTAAAACTACCGGGAGATCGAAGTAAAGAACTGCGTCGTGGTTTTAACGGAGGACTACCAATCATTACTCGTGTTCAGGATGGAGATACGTATTTAGATTTTCGAACAATTAACCCAAGCCACGATGAAATGGTAGCTGCTTCGCTACAGAATCTGGATTAACCAGTGGTTAATTATGTCGTCTGTACTGCCGGGCATGTAGACCATGGAAAATCTACTCTTATTAATGCTTTAACTGGAACCGACCCAGATCGTTGGGAAGAGGAAAAAGAACGTGGATTAACCATCGATTTAGGATTTGCCCAGTTCGAACTTCCAAGTGGAAAAACCGTTTCCTTCATTGATGTTCCAGGCCATGAAAGATTCATTAGAAACATGCTGGCGGGTGTCGGAACAGTTGATTCATGTATGTTTGTAGTTGCTGCAAACGAAGGGTGGAAACCCCAATCTGAAGAACACTTGCGAATCCTTGATCTACTAGGTGTTTCTTCAGGAATCGTTATTTTAACGAAAGTTGATATAACTGATCAGGAATTATGTGATCTTGCAGAAATGGAAATTGTTGATCATCTAGATGGAACTTTTTTAAGCTCTGCACCAATTGTACGTGTTGATGCTTTGTCAGGAAAAGGTATGGATTCTTTAGTTGCTGAAATTGACTCTGTCTTAGAGGGAACCCCATCAAGTCCTGATAGTAAGAGACCTCGTTTGTGGGTAGATCGAGTGTTCGCTGCCAAAGGGTCAGGAACGGTAGTTACAGGTACTTTGGGAGGTGGGTCACTTGAAGTAGGTGAAGAATTACTAGTATCCCCTAACAAACAGCATGTTCGTATCCGCGCATTGCAATCACACCATAAAGAATTAGATATAGCTACTCAGGGGGCAAGGATTGCAGTCAATCTTGCAGGTATAGACCACAATGACCTTTACAGAGGAGCTGTTCTCACTAGGTCTGGACAGTGGCACCTTACCTCAAAGTTTGATGGGGATCTGTTTGTACTCAATGCCGTCGACCACGATGTTTCGCGCCGAGGAGCCTATTTAGTTTATTTAGGATCTGGGGAGTATCCAGCGAAATTACGCGTACTAGGACCAAAGAGTCTCTCTCCTGGTGAGCAAGGCAACGTTCGTATATTCATAGAAGATGAACTGCCATTGATGCTCGGTGATAGATACATCCTTCGCGATAGCGGACGCGGAGAAACAATAGGAGGGGGAAATATTCTTGATGCAGAACCTTTAGTTAAGTCTTCAGCTGCTAAGCCTAATTCGGACATTGATAGGATTATTTCTGAACACGGTTGGATTACGACAAGTCATTTGGAAGCACTAACTGGTGAAATTCGCAGTCCGACGGTGAAAGACTGGATTGTCCATCCTCCACTTCTCGACGAGTTGAAAGGTGAAGTACTTCAATTGGTTGAAGAAGGTGGAGCACTTGGCGTGAATCTTTCTGACCTTAATCAGAACCAGCGAAACATTGTTGATCTACTTCCAAATGTTATTTTAGAAGGGACCTACCTTCGAAAAGCAGGTGAGGATAATCTTGCAGGCCACAGATTTCTCAGTGCCCTAGATAAGAACTTGTTCAAGCCACCCGAACCTATTTCTATAACTCAACCAGAACTTCGAGAACTAGTCCGTAGGGGACTAATCGTAGAAGAAGAAGGGATTTATTTCTCTCCTATGGCTATTGAGGAAGCGACCACTGCAGTCAGGAAGATGCTTCAGAAAGCTCCAGAAGGTATCACAGTTGGTGAGATTAGGGAAGAATTGGGAACAACGAGAAAATATGTCCTACCTATTTTAGCGCACCTTGATAATTCAGGAATAACGGTCCGCAGAGGAGACTTTCGTATAGCTGGAAAACGTATGCCGGACATCGATTGAAGTCGTTTATGAATTAGCTCTACCATAGAGTTGATACATACGTTGAACTGAAACAAGGAACTGTCATGGATAATGGACCAACTCCACACCTTGAGGGTCAAAAAGGAGATTATGCCCCTATCGTCCTTGTACCTGGTGACCCAAAACGGGCCAAATTTATAGCTGAGAACTATCTAGACGAAGTCAAGCAGGTAAATAGTGTCCGAGGTGCAGATGGTTTTACAGGTACGTTTAGTGGCATTCCGATTTCAGTTCAAGCAGTAGGAATGGGAGTTCCCTCAGCTGCGATTTACTACACTGAATTGATTCGGTTCTATGGAGTACAAACATTAATCCGGGTGGGTAGCTGTGGAGGGTTATCAGAGTCTGTAAGGTTGGGCGATATTATCTGCCCTACAGGTGCTGGAACTGATTCTGCTGCTATTTCGACTTTAAATAGCGGCCTTACTTTGCCTTCAGTTCCAAATTGGGACCTGTTGGCCTCGGCTATGAGCGTTGCTGAACTAAAGGAGATACCGATGGTAGCTGGACCGGTTTTCACCTCGGACCTCTTTTATGGGCCAAGTACAAAAATATTTGAAGATCTCGGATCAAGAGGAATCTTAGGAGTTGAGATGGAGGTCGCAGGGCTTTTTACTATTGCTGCTCTCGAAGGTGCGAAAGCGTTAGCGCTACTGACAGTGAGCGATGACATTGTGAGAAATGAAGTAATGAGCTCTGCCGACAGAGAAAATACTTTTGAAGAGATGGTTACAATAGCTCTAGGAGTTGCTTCAGCGCAGGCAGGAAAATAGTTAGTTCAAAGTTTTTTCTGGAAGAAGGTTTTTTCGTTCCATTTCGTTGAGCCCTCCCCATATACCATGCTGCTCTCGAATACTAAGAGCGTAGGAAAGGCAATCTGTTTTTACGCTACAAGAATTACATATGGACTTTGCTCTACGTTCTCGCACTCTTTTTGCATCTTTACGTTCAAAATGTGGAGGAGGGAAAAAGACATGAATTTGCGGACCTCGACATGCTGCCCTGAATTGCCAGCCTAAATCATCTAATAGAGCACTCAACATGACCCCCTTAAACGGGAACCTAGTCAGCGTTAGTACCTTATGGCAAGAAAAAAAAGAAAATTTCACATAAAAAGTGTAGAAAATATAAAAAACGCGTACTTTCAACTCAACCCAGCTTATTTATGGCATCCCATAATGTTTGAAAACATTACTGGGAAGATTTTCAAAGATGTTATTGTAAAGGGCGAGAAGACAGGCGAGAAGACATAGGTCGTTGTTTAGCTGTTTAATACTTGACTAGGGACGATTTTTGTCGTCGCAAATCGTCCCCGAATCATAATTGGCATCCCCCGAAACATCAGAATAAACATTCCTACAATACCTACTGTCATCGGGATCCAAGACATTTGGACATTGGGCTCAGGATAAAGGAAAACTGTACCCAAAATAAACATAGTCTCACCAGCAAATGTCCAGAACCGAGGAACAACAGTTTGTATATCTACTGCAAAAGCAACCATCGAAATAAGTATCAAAGCTAGAGCCCATAAACGTATCGGCAATCCAGCTAAACCATAGCTGCCAAGAGCTAGGACTACTGCTCCGATCGCACCAGCAATACCTACTCCAATAGAGAAGAACTCAAACAAAAGGAGAATAAGACCAGAAATTAATAGAAGGTAAGCCACGGGAGGACTTGCAACTGTATGCATCAGCTGATCTAGAAGTGACAGGCCTCGAATCTTTGTTTGAGTTAATGGCGAAAGACGAGGACCTTGATCGGTTTCAATAACTTCAGATATAAAACTATCTCTGGATACAAGAAAGTCTCCC
Source organism: Actinomycetota bacterium (assembly GCA_902565595.1). GTDB lineage: Bacteria > Actinomycetota > Acidimicrobiia > Acidimicrobiales > UBA8592 > UBA8592. The sequence continues at coordinate 48,155 of CACFFD010000001.1, read as the reverse complement.
AGCGTTGGATTAGCGCAGCGAGCTAACTGCTGTTGAGGCGTCAAAGAGTTTCCCAATTCATCCACTGCGACTTTTTCGCACTGGACAATTCCTTCCCCAATCGCCTGCTCCCAATTAAGAGTCGAAGACTGAAGGAGTTCGTGATTCTCTCCCCAGATCTTTCCGTAGATTACTGGGTCAAGAACTTGCTCACCTGTATCTCCAATGCTTGAGCCTATAGAAACCCCAACAGAATCTGCAACGCTAATAATTTGAGCAACTTTTCCATAAGCAGACGACCCTGATGGTCCAATCCAAACATCTATTGGTACTACGGAATTCACGATCTGATGCGCTAGATGATTTAACTCATCATCAGAAATCACAGCCTCCTTTGAATTGACCTGCAAAATCAAAGCGCTCGCTCCATTTTTTTGAACTTCATCAATTGCTTCTAAGAGAGCATCTAACAATACTTCATCTAAAAGACCGCTCACTTCAAAAACTTCTACAAATCCGGCATTCTGAACCTGAGAGTCCTGGGCACTGGCAGCAGAGAGATACACAGAAGAAAAGAACGAAAAGCACAAGAGTGTAGCGAGCATCCAGCTAATAGCTCGGCGTTGAGCTGAGAGAATCCGGAGGAAAATCATTTCTTATAGGTTATTCCTGCTCGGTTCTACCCAAAGCTTCCATGGCTTCTTCGACTGTTTCTGTAACCGTTACGATCTGATCGAACCCTGTTGTACGAAGTAGTCCCATTAGCGATGCTCTGCCACATGAAACTACCACGACACCATCATTATCACCAGCTTTTCGTATCACCCCAATAAGTGCTCCTAATCCTGCGGAGTCCATAAATGGAACTTCGCTAAGATCAATCAACAACTGAGAGACAGAAACAAGACCTGACAAAGCTTCTCTGAAAGAATCGACAGTATACGAATCTATTTCTCCAGCTGGGCGGCAGATACTGAAGTTTCCGTCACCTTCTATATGAATATCTAACACAATGCCTCCACAAAGATCCCTTAGGCGCGGATGATACTCGCATTTACGCAAGAACACACAAGAAAAGAAAGATTATTACCTGCTAAAGGTTTAAGGAAAACATGGAGCTAAGGGTTCTATCAGAGTAGTCTCCTTGTATGCCTCATATTTTGGTTGCGACAGACTCAGATGATGTAGCCGAAGAAACATTCTCCGCTCTGGCAACATTTGGCACAACTGTAAGTAGGGTACGAAAAGGGCAGGATGTGCGTCCAGTCGTGAAAGAACTCGAGCCTGATCTAGTTATTCTGGATCTCCAAATTGGAAATATGGGCGGAGTTGCAACCAGCATCGACTTACGTCATGAAGCCCAAGCGGGAAGACTCAAGGAAGTTAAGATTGTCATGCTACTCGATCGAGAGGTCGACAAGTGGATAGCTACTGAAGCACAGGTTGATGCTGAACTCGTGAAGCCGTTAAATGCTATGAAACTTCGAAAAACCACAGATATCTTGCTTACCACATAAAATCCTGAAGGAATTGTCAATTATTTTGTCGGGTAGGCGGGATTTGAACCCACGACCTCCTCGTCCCGAACGAGGCGCGCTACCAACCTGCGCCACTACCCGTCTGTTGCGTAGATGGTATCCGATGATACCCATAGTTATCTGAAAAATCTCAGCGCAACAAGACACCGTTTAGGGCACTAAAGTGCTATCAGTATGAAAGAGAGCAATGAACAATCTTCACCTGAAGATCCGATGGACATAGATCCTTTTACAGAAGATGTTGAATACCTCGAATGGGTTCGGGCGCGGGAGCAGGAAGCTCTTGAGGCAAAACTCCCGAAAAAAGTAACATTAAAGGAGATATTTTTAACAGGCGTCTTTATTCTTATCATCCTTGCCGTAGCGATCTATCTACCTTTCAAAGCAATTACTGGGGATGAAGGCGACCATAGAAGCTATTCATTATGGGTGGAGGACTTATCTGCAAGAACGGAACTTGTGGTTGCAGAATATGTCTTTCTAGATAGTAACCAAGTCACAGGTGTGTATTTTAGTCAGGAAGATCTCATCATCATCGAACGCCGAGCTGATTCTTCAACCTACATCCATGAGCTAGCTCATGCAGCTGATAAGTACAACTATTTCTTCTGGGAAGAAGAACTGAAAGAGAAACTCTACTCAACATTTATCTCTGAGGAACTCTCATCTGTGATATTAGAGGGAGCTTCAACTCAGAAAATACAAACTGAACTATTCGCTGATGCGGTTCTATTTATTGAAACCGGAAAGTGTGGAAATTACTTCAGTTCATTGGATTGTCATGCTCTAGCAGTTACAACAAAAGATTTCGTAAAAAATAACAACATAGATCTGATCGAATTAGATTCGGAAGTTGACTATATGACGCCTGACATCATCATCGACGGCCCAGTGACCAAATCTTCGAATATCGCAAACATTTCATAGCAGTGACCTTCAAACAGGGTTACTGTGTTCTCTTGTAATCACAATTAACTTTGGGTAGAAATTTGACTTGGAGCGGCATGGATTTTAAGGAATTTCAGGATCATATAGAAGAAACTTATGGTGAGAGTGATCGAGAGCGAGGCGTCGCTATGAGCGTGGCATGGCTGGCTGAAGAGGTTGGCGAGTTAGCACAGGCTATACGAAAGGGGACTCACGATCAGCGAGTTCATGAATTCGGAGATGTTCTAGCCTGGACTTTTTCACTTGCTAACCAAGTAGGTGTAAATATTGAAGAAGCGGTCCAACGTTATATTGATACCCCTCCGTAGTTACATGCATTTTATGGAGTACAACATTACAGGTTGTTGAGATTACCAACCTGAGAAATTTTAAACTAAAGCTTCTGCGATTTGAACAGCATTTAATGCCGCTCCTTTTCGAAGGTTGTCTCCCGATAAGAATAAGCTTAAGCCATTCTCAAATACAGAATCCGGTCGTATCCTTCCAACGTACGTTGAATCGATCCCAGCTGTTTTCAACGGAGTTGGAATTTCATCTAAGACGACTCCGCTACTTTGATTGAGAACCTCCTCGGCGCGTTCTTTAGTGATTGCCGTAGTGAACCCCGCAGTTATTGCTAACGAATGCCCCGTATAGACGGGAACACGGACACATGTTGCCGAAACAGCTAAGTCGGGGAGTTCTAGGATCTTTCTACTTTCATCACGAAGTTTTTGTTCTTCGTTTGTTTCATACAAACCATCATCGACGAAAGATCCACAGAAGGGGACAACGTTATATGCAATTGTTTCAGCAAAGTTTTCAGCCGCTGGGAAAGTTAAAGCATTCCCATCATGTGTTAATCCTTTGGCTTGCGAGCCGGCAAATTGGATCTGTAGCTCGAGTTCATCTACTCCTGCTAATCCTGCTCCTGAAGTTGCCTGGTAAGAAGAGAAAATTACTCTATCTAGACCCGCTTCTGCATCCAGGGGTTTAAGTACCGGCATAGCAACCATAGTTGTACAGTTGGGGTTCGCAATAATCCCCTTAGGTCTATTTTCTAAAGCGTGTGCATTTACTTCGGGTACTATGAGTGGAACATCTTGATCCATTCTCCAAGCTGAAGAATTATCAATAACTGTTATTCCATGGGAAGCAACAATGGGCGCTAAATTCCTTGAAAGTTCACCTCCTGCAGAAAAGAGCGCTATATCGAGGCCACCCCAGTTCGCAGTTGCTGCATTCTCGACAGTGATCTCTTTATCGTCAAAGAGAATTGTTTTTCCGGCGCTTCTCTCAGACGCAAAGAACCTGATGCTTGTAATGGGGAAATCACGTTCGATAAGGATCGTTCTCATAACTTCGCCAACTTGACCAGTGGCTCCAACAATTCCAATATGCATACTCATGAGACTACACACTAGAGGAAGGAAACAGTGTGGAATTATTAATGATTCGTATGAAAAATAAGCAATTTATCTGGATAACCAGTATTCGGTAATCGTTTCTAACGCCTCTTCTAGGATTAGTCTTGAATTAGTCTCTGAATCTTTTGGAAGAGCTTCAAGTGGCGCCTCAATTATTGTAGAAATTCTCTCTAACTTTAAAATCTCTCCATCACTGTTGTTACCTGCGAAGAATTCTGAAAGTTCCTCTGAGTTGTGTTGTGACTTTTTCGTAGGAGCCTCTTCGAGTAGAACGAATTGTTGTGGAAATTGGTTCCTTAGAGATTCGATTGTTTTTTTTCTTTCTCCATCGACTCGACGTATGGAATTCCATTGATCTTCTGAAGTGTCCCTTGTATCGATAGAGATTCCTGACTCAGACTTGTTAATTCCTCGCCAACTCAAGAGAACATTATGGTCATCGTCTATAGCTTTTGTTAGTTCTAGAAGCGCTGCGATTTCATGTTTACATGGTGACGCCCACTCTGGGCAAACATGATGAATTTGCACATCTCCTACTTTCGGTACTGCTTCATGAACGTTTCCATCTCTAACAGCATTGTGAACATTTTCGTTTGCTGGGCTGACATGAATCGTAACTTCGAATCCGCGTTCACGACCATCGAAGACTTCGAACGATACACTTCCTGATTCGACGAACATGTCATGAACAGCTCCTCGGCGTTGAATACCGACACCAGGCCCTAGCGGATCGCGGTAGTCAGCCAGAGCCGATACCAGTTTTTTCATCGCTTTACCTGCTTCTGTCTGCGGTCTAATCATCCATCTACCGCCTGTGAGAGGTTAAGAGAGAGTACTTCACGAAGTTGATCTGTATCCATATCGGTAAACCATTCATCTCCTGTACCGACACTTCTGTCAGCGAGTTCTTTTTTATCGACGAGAAGTTGATCTATCCTCTCTTCAAGGGTTCCTTGGCATACAAGTTTGTGGACAAAGACTGTTTGGTTTTGACCTATCCTCCATGCCCTATCTGTAGCTTGATCTTCGACAGCTGGATTCCACCAACGGTCAAAGTGGATAACCCGATTTGCTGCAGTTAAATTCAATCCAGTTCCACCAGCTTTGAGAGAAACGAGAAGGATAGGTGTATCTGTTCCAGATTGGAAAGATGAAATCATGGAATCACGCTTCGCTCTAGGAACACCTCCATGTAAAAATGATGGTTGTTGTCCAATAATTCCAGCTAAGTGATCAACTAGGAGTTCACCCATTTCTCGGTACTGGGTGAAAATGAGAAGCTGTTGGTCAGATGCCAAGATATCAACGAGTAATTCTTCTAATCTTGTAAGTTTTCCGGACCTGCCAGCAATGGTGCTTCCATCTGATAGAAACTGGGCTGGGTGGTTACAGATTTGCTTTAATTTCGTAAGGGTTGCGAGAATTAGCCCTTTTCGTTTCATTCCTTCACTCTGTGAAGCTTCCTTTAGAAAATCGTCAAGAACTGCTTTATATAATGCAGCTTGCTCGTGAGTCAGTTTCGCCCAGGCAACCTGTTCAATTTTCTCAGGTAGATCAGGGACGAGACTCTTATCATCTTTCGTCCTTCTGAGGATAAAAGGGTCGGTAAGGCGCCGCATATTTTCTAGTGCTGCCATATCTTTCCGAGTTTCGATAGGTGTTGCAAAGTTGTCTCTGAACCATGAAATCCCTCCCAGCATCCCCGGATTTACAGCATCAAGTATCGCCCATAACTCTGAAAGCCTATTTTCGACTGGTGTTCCTGTTAACGCTACTTTTTGATTAGCTTGTATCTCTCGAACGGCTGCCGCCGCATGAGTATGATGATTTTTTATAAATTGAGCTTCATCACAGATCAATAGATCCCATTGGACTTGAGCTAAGTCAGCAATGTCACGGGTCGCTGTGGCATATGTGGTCACGACAATATCTGAGTCTTGAATAGACTGAATCAACGATGGTCCTGTTGGGCGCCCACCACCGTGTGCAACAAACACTTTAAGGCTCGGAGTAAATTTCTTTGCCTCAGACTCCCAGTTATGAACCACTGAGAGCGGACATATCACCAATGTCGGACGTGTAGATCTTCGATTTAGAATGTGGGCCAGAGCTGTCGGTGTCTTTCCCAGTCCCATATCATCAGCAAGGCAACCTCCTAATCCTAGTTTGCCGAGAAACTGAAGCCACGCCAGCCCTCGTCGCTGATATGGACGAAGATCTCCTGAGAAGAGCGCAGGTTCGGTAGCTTCTTCAAGAGATTCATCAGGTAATCCTTCTAAGAGTTGAACAATCCATTTTTCTGCAGCTGTGGTTTCTGTAATGAATGATTCAGCTTGCATCTCATCTGGATGCTCCTCCGTGGTTTCTTCTGAACTAAAGCGCAACAACTCGGCTGGTGATAATAGATTGGCTTGTTTCTTTCTTTGCGATAGGGCCTCCAACGCTGTTTGAGCCTGATGAGCATCAATATTCACCCATTGCCCTTTTAATTGGATCAAACCGGTTTTCGCTTCAGCAAGAATTTTAAGATCATCTTCGTCGAGGGGATCATCACCAAGAACGATGTTCCAGTCAACATCTATCATCGTTACGCCGAGGTTTGAGGACACTCCTCCTTGTTCGCTCTGAGTTGCTTCTCCTACGAGTTTGAACTGTTTCCGTAACAGGCCCTTTGGGACAAGAATAGGAACTCCTACGGTTTCGCATAAATCTAAACCATCAAGTAATAAGATTGATGCTTCAGAAAAACTTAACTCCAATTGACCTACATGGGCTTCCGTTTCAAGTCTGTCTAAGCCAGGTACAGAATTCGATAATCTTCGAGAAATTTGAAGAATATGATTTCTTAAAGAATCTATAGATTTTCCATTCGCTATTTGTTTAGCTGAGGAAGTTTCCTCCCAACACTCATTCCACGAAATAACTAATGAAGGGTCCTCTGCAGAGTAGGCCTCGAACTCTAAGTTCCAAAGATCTTCATCGTTTTCCGGAATAAGTCGTCCTCTACATTTGATTGACGGCGATCCTTCCAGATGGGCTTTGACATGTCCTAAATCTGAGCTGACTTTTAAAAATGTGATCTCATGCTGTTCAGTATCTCCTTCTATATGGCCGATGGGATCATAGAGGCCGGCCATAATTCGTCGTAAAGCAGTTACAGATGAATTTCGTGTTCGAGGAAATGAAGGTTTCCAGCCTGAATATTTAAGCCCAATCCGACATGATGCGTCTATGAAGGTTTGGACAACGAAATAAGCTGATACTTTACCTGAGGATCCAACCACTGGGGGCTTGGATTGTTCCAATTTTTCAATGTGTGCTGAAACAACTGAATCGGTGATGCAACCCCATGAGGCTTTCCAGTGGAGGCCATCGTTTTCAAGTTCGGGAATAACATATCCACTAACAACAAGGTCAATAGAAAGCTCTACGGATGCATGTAACCACCGTAAGGATGGAGACCAGCGACTTGTCGGATGCTTCGAGGCAAGAAGTTGAACAACTTCAGATGGTTCTGCAATGAGGCCCCCCACTGAAGTTTTCCCGTATCCAGGTATCTCTAAATCAAAGGTGTCAACTCTTGCATCGCGAGTGGACCATTGATTTCCTAGGAACGCCGCTGCTAGACGGCGCAGGCTTCTGCTGGGCATAGGCTGATTTTTCTCCCAGCCCCAAAAAACTACATTATTTTCTACCCAAGTTACATGCAGGGAAGCTTGTGAAGTTTGGTCAACGATTGGCCTTCAGCCTTTATCTAATTCGAACGCCTGATGAAGCGCTACTGTAGCCCGTTCAACGTCCTCTCTTGCGACTACGCATGAAACGCGGATAGCTGAAGTAGAGATCATTCCTATATTTATGCTTTCGTTGGAAAGAGTTTCAAAGATTGTTGCTGCAACGCCAGGGTTGCTGGCCATTCCTGCTCCAACGACGGAAACCCTACCGACGGTACTGTCTGTATCAACACCTTGTGCACCAATCGCATTTGCTAGTTCAGAGGTGATTTCTTTCCCGATTTCAAGTTGTTCAGAAGGTACTGTAAACGAGATATCAGTGACTCCCTGTTCTGAAGTATTTTGAACAATCATGTCAACATTTACATCTTGATCCGCCAATGGGCGAAAGAGAGATGCTGCGATACCTGGTTTATCTGGTACTCCATATACAGTGACTTTTGATTGTGAGGTGTCAGGCACAACTGCTGAGATAATTGGTTTTTCCATGTTTGGTTCCTCCTTTGAAACCCATGTTCCTGGTTCCCAGGTAAAGGCAGACCGTACATGTAAAGGAACATCGTATGATCTTGCTACCTCGACCGACCGCATTGCTGGCTTCGGGCATCCTACTGCTGTCATTTCTAGTAATTCATCGAAACTTATATTGGGGATTTTTCTTGCTGCTCCGCAGACACGAGGGTCTGTAGTGAAAACGCCGGAGACATCTGTGTAGAGCTCGCAAGCATCAGCGTCAAGTCCATGAGCGAGCGCAACTGCAGTGGTGTCTGAACCGCCACGACCTAAAAAGGTAACATTATGGTCGGTAGAAACTCCTTGAGATCCTGCTACGACTGCGACTCTTCCAGCAGAGAGAGTTTCATGTATTCGTTGTGGGCTTATAGTAAGAATTTTTGCATTCTGGTGATTGGTATCTGTTAAGAACCCTGCTTGACTTCCGGTAAAAGAATCAGCAGGAACTCCCATATCATGGAGGGCCATACACATAAGGGCAATGCTTTTTCTTTCTCCTCCGGTTATAAGCATGTCCATTTCGCGAGCTGGACGAGTATTTGAGACCTCCCTTGCTAGACGAAGTAATTCATCTGTCTCTTTACCCATTGCGCTCACAACAAGAACGACGTCGTCGCCGTGATCACGGGTTCGTTTTACATGATCCGCGACTTCACGCATTCTGTCGGCATTTGCGACGGAAGTTCCACCAAATTTTTGAACTATTAAACTCACAAGTTTTTACGGTAGTCGCACCTTGTGCCATTGGTGTGATATTTATGTAGGGAATCTGTCACAGATGGTAATTTTAGTGGTTTGAAAGACGCTTGGGGCGGGCTCTTCCAGATACATATGCGCTGGGACGTCTTCCTTTTCCAATGGTATTTCTACTGCATTCGATCACTGACCAGCCATTACTCCACATTAGACCTGTGATATCTTGACGGCTCGTATGCGCATTACGGAAAGGTGTTGCTGTTTGATCGCAAAACAGCAAAAGTGAATCAGGGTGAGTAAACATGAGAAGAGTTTGCAGCGTGCTACTTAGATTTTTCGAACTCGCAAGGTTCTCAATGGATACAAGTGTGTCAAATACTCCATCGATTTCGGGATATTCGTGCCATTCGGTGATACTTGTCACTGAGGAGGGAAAGGTTCCATCAATGTTTTCTCTGGGCCCCAGCAAAAGGCAGCGGCCACTAGCACCAGCGATTGTTTGCTCTACATGTGACAGATAATCTCTCATCATTGCCAGCGCTTCGAGTCGATCTCCCAATCTGTTTGTTTTGACCACCAGCGTCCACTGAATCGCCATCTTGTTGACAACTTTTGAATAGGTTCACTAGGCCATAGCTGTTCCATGGCTTTGATGATCGCCTGTCTTTCCAATTCTGTTGGTTCTGGACGAATAAGAATTCGTATTTGTGATTCCTCAGACATGATTTTCCTATAGGGGAATAACTCCGTGCTTTCGTTGGGGAAGTTCCTCACGTTTTTTCTGGAGAGCTGCGAAACCTGCTATTACTTTCCTTCGAGTGTCTGCAGGGTTAATTACATCATCGATGTACCCTCGTTCCGCCGCTATATACGGGTTAGCAAAGCGCTCGGTGTAGTCATCTACCAGTTCGTTCTTCCGTTGCTCTGGGTCAGCGGCGGACTGAATTTCTCTTCGGTGAATAATTTCTACTGCTCCCTGAGGTCCCATCACAGCTAGTTCGGCTGTTGGCCACGCAAAGGAAATGTCTGAGCCTACGGATTTAGAGTCCATAACAACGTAAGCCCCTCCATATGCTTTGCGGGTAATAACTTGAATTCTTGGAACGGTTGCTTCGCAATACGCATAAAGGAGTTTTGCACCGTGCCGGATAATACCTCCGTATTCTTGATCGACACCTGGTAAAAACCCTGGGACGTCTACAAGCGTGAGGAGGGGGATATTAAAGGCGTCGCAGGTTCTAACAAACCTGGCTGCTTTAGATGAGGATTCGATATCGAGCACACCAGCGAGAACTAATGGTTGGTTTCCGACAACTCCTACTACTTTCCCGTCAAGATGGCCGAACCCGCATACGATACTTTGAGCCCAAGAAGGGAAGTACTCCATGAAGTTTCCATCATCGAGAATGGACTCGATGATTTGGCGCATGTCGTAAGGCTGATTTGGGCTCTGAGGCATAATCTCTGAGAGTTCCGGGCATAACCTTTCAGGGTCATCTGTTGGTTCGAAGTTTGGAGGATTTTCCATATTGTTTGAAGGGAGGAAAGAAAGAAGTGTCTTAACTGCGTCAAGAATCTCTTCTTCGCTTTCGCTCACAAATGTAGCGACGCCTGATTTGCTCGCATGACTAGCGGCACCTCCGAGTTCTTCAAGAGTTACTTCTTCTCCTGTAACTGTTTTCACCACATCTGGTCCCGTAATGAACATGTGTGATTTCTCTCGAACCATGAAAATGAAATCAGTCATCGCTGGGCTGTAAACGGCTCCTCCGGCACATGGGCCTAAAATAACGCTTATCTGAGGGATGACTCCTGACGATTGCACATTTCTGTGAAAGATGCCTCCGTAGCTATCCAAACTGACTACACCTTCTTGTATGCGTGCCCCTGCTCCGTCATTGAGTCCAATCATTGGAGCTCCGGTTGACAAAGCGAGATCCATTACCTTATGAATTTTTTCGGCGAAGACTTCTCCTAGCGCGCCGCCCATAACTGTAAAGTCTTGACTGAAGACAAAGACTTGACGGCCATCTATAGTGCCCCATCCAGTTATTACACCATCTGTGTACGGTCTTGTATCCAGTCCGGCTTCATGGGCACGGTGTCTTGCGAGCATGTCGAGTTCGTGGAATGAACCGGGGTCGAGAAGGTAATCTATGCGTTCTCGGGCAAGAAGTTTACCTTTTTCGTGCTGTCGCTCTATCGAGCGTTCTGTTCCAGCGTGCAAAGCTTCTTGTTTCCGACGCTCGAGTTCTTCGATTCGTTGTTCCATTGTGTAATCAGCCATCGTGGTGGTAAGGGTACTGTGTTTCGGGTATAGATCGATAACTATTCGGCCTGAACGTAAAAAAAGTTGACCATAACTCTTCTGACCTGCGGAAATAGTAGTTTCGTTCTTGATAAATTCGTGAAAATTCTTGTGTAATGTATGTTTTTGTTATGGAGACACAGCGAAGTATCGATGAGCTTCTTTATAGCGAAGAGCATTATGCCGATCCGTATCCACTATGGAAACGTATGCGTCATGAAGCCCCAGTGTTCTACGACAAAAGATTAAACGCCTGGTTACTTACTCGATACGGGGATTGTGTAGAAGCTTTCTCTAACCATACGGATTTTTCTAATCAGCTTTACTCGAAAACTCTGGGTGTAGTGTTTGGCCCCACGATGCTTGATAAGGACGGTCATGAACATGTCGTTCAAAGAAGAATTGTTGCTCCAGAATTTGTGGGTAAGCGCTTCGAACCGTATTACGAAGCTATAGAACGAAATGCTCGTAATTTAATCGATCAATTTCCGGACTATGGAATAGTTGATCTGGTTAATGCATTTACTACTCGTCTTCCTGTAAATGTAATTGTCGATATGTTAGGGATGGATCAAAGTGACCATGACCGATTCCATGACTGGTATACCACCATGATGGCTGGCTTATCTGTGAAAGATCTTCTTGAAAGCCAATTCAGTTCAGAAAAGCAAAATCTTGGAGTTTTAGCTCATCAGCAACTAGCTGAATATGTGGAACCTATTATTGAAGATAGAAAGTCATGTCCTGTTAATGATTTAATTTCTAAAATTGTCCATGCCGAAGCTGAAGGCCAGAAATTAACTATGACTGAAATCCAAGCATTCATTTCTCTTCTTCTCGTTGCCGGAGGTGAAACCACGGATAAAGGTATTGCTAACATGTGGACTCAGCTTCTATTAAACCCTGATCAACTTGAAGCGGTTTTGGACGACAATAACCTTTTTGACGCAGCATTTTCTGAGATGATGCGCCACTCGCCGCCCGTTCCTGGTCAATTAAGATACTCGGTAAACGAAGTTACGTTTAGTGGTGTCACCATCCCCGCTAATCAAGCCGTCTATATCCAATTGGCATCAGCAAATAATGACGAAACGGTCTTTTCAGATCCAAGATCATTCAAGATAGATCGGGATGATCTGCATTTAAGCAAGGAACGTAAAATGGGGCACCATGGAGAAGAAGGCCGATATGGTCATCTTGGATTTGGGTTAGGGAAGCATTTCTGTTTGGGATATGAAATGGCGAGGGTTGAAGCTGTTATGGGTTCAACGTTGCTGTGTGAAAAGATGAAAAATCCTCATCTTGCTCCTGGAGCTGATACAGCTTTTATCATGAAGAGTGGTACTCGCTCTCCTCTAGAAGTCCTTATTGAATACGATCAGGCATAAGATGATTGATGAATTATCAAAGGTTGATGTAAGAAAGTAACGCAATATGGCTCATGTTGGAATCGTCGGTGGAGGAGTAACTGGGCTTGCTACTGCTCTTTCTTTATCAAAGATCGGTTTTCAGGTAACGGTTTTTGAAAGTGACGCAACCCCTATGCCGGTCTCCCCTGAGGAAGCTTTCAGTTGGAACCGACGTGGCGCCCCTCAGGTTCGGCATTCGCATGCTCTTCTGGGAAGACTTCATAATTTACTTAGAGATTTTCATCCTGAAGTTCTTAAGATGCTCCTTGATGTCGGAGCTACAGAAATAGATTTAGCACAACATATGCCAGACACCCTCGATGATTTAAATCCGCATCCTAATGATAAGGATCTCTTTATGATCGCAGCTCGTCGGACAACTTTTGAATGGGTTCTTCGGCAGATTGTGATGGAGAACCCGGATGTTGTAATTAGGACAGGTGAGCGGGTCACTGGACTTATAACAAGCGATGATGATATTTCAGAGGTCCAAGGTTTGGTTTTTGACCATGGTGGATCAGAATTTTTTGATCTTGTTATTGCTGCAAATGGACGGCGATCCCAAGCGCCTGAGTGGTGTAAGGCTATTGGCATTGATATAGCTGAAGAAGTGGAAGATACCGGAATTGTGTACTATTCACGTTTTTTCCGAGTCAACGAAGACCAAGAATTACCCTTTAGCGATCGTCTCATCGCTGGGGATCTCGGATATTTAAAGTATGGGGTTTTTTGGGGTGATAATCGAACGTTTTCGATTACCTTAGCTACTTCCGACAAAGACAAAACATTTTGGGGAGTTCGTGATCCGGAAATATTTGATCAGGTAGTTAGAGAGATCCCAGCTGCTGCTGAATGGGTCACCTTAGGCGCTGATCCAATTACTCAAGTTCATTCGATGGCTGGTCTACTAAACCGGCGAAGATTCCTAAGTGACGAGAATGGTCTGAAGATAAAGAGATTTCACATGATTGGGGATGCGCTTATTTGTACTAATCCCTTATATGGAAGAGGATGCTCTACAGGATTTTGGCAAGCTCATCTGCTCACGAAAGCGATTGAACAAAGTCCTGATGACTTTGTTGTTCAAGCGGAGATCTTTGCACAGGATATTGACGAGCATATTATTCCTTGGTATCAGGCGTCGGTGGACTCAGATAGGAATAATCGAGAGTTTGAAAGCGGAGTTACTGGAGAAGGGTCAACGCGGAAGTCGATTCTTCAGAATGGTTTGCTGCCAGCTACGCAAACCTCTGCAAAGGTTTGGCGTGCTTTCATGCGGATGATGAATCTTCTTGCTCCGCCGAAAAGCCTCAATGAGCCAGAAATAATGGCCGATGTTCTAGAGATGTGGGAAAAGCGGGATGAACGACCTATCCCTCCTCCTTTGGGTCCCGGAAGAGATGAAATGATAGATCTCCTTGGGCTGAAGGAAACAGCTTAAGCTGTTTCCTTACCTCTGACTTATCGAATTGATGCGAAGAATTTTCGAACGTCTTCGACGAATAACTCGGGTTGCTCAAATGCCCCGAAATGCCCTCCTTTGGGCATCCGTGTCCAATGGGTGACGTTATAGCTTCCTTCACACCATGTTCTTGGAGATTGGAGTATCTCCTCTGGAAATGAGGCGACACCAGTTGGTATCTCAACTTTTTCTCCACCTCCGAAGCTTCCGCCAAAGCTTTCCCAATACAACCTTGCGGATGAAGCTCCCGAAGCTGTAAGCCAATACAACATTACATTGTCAAGAAGTTCATCGCGAGTAAGCGTATTCTCTGGATGCCCATCGCAATCCATCCAGCTCCAGAATTTCTCAATTATCCAAGCCATCTGCCCTACCGGTGAGTCAACTAGCCCGTAACCCAAAGTTTGTGGTCTGGTTCTTTGCTGTGTTGAATAACCAGAATCCCATTCCTGATAGTAGGTCAAACGTTCAAGGGCGTGACTGTCGTCTTCCGAGGGATTTTGAAGAGCTTCAGGAGTTGGTCTACCTATTGGCATATTCAAATGGATACCTACGCAGTGTCCAACATTTCTGCCGATCTGTGTGGTGACTGCGGCACCCCAGTCACCTCCTTGTGCTCCATACTGTTCGTATCCGATCCGAACCATCAGATCGTCCCAAGTTGTAGCTATTTTCTCTACTCCCCATCCTGTCTTCGTTGGCTTTCCTGAGAAGCCATAACCGGGAAGAGTTGGGCAGACGACATGGAACGCATCTTCGGCCTTTCCGCCAAAGGACGTTGGATCGGTAAGAGGCTCTATGACTTTATGAAATTCAACAATAGACCCGGGCCATCCATGCGTTATAAGTAGTGGCATAGCATTCTCGTGAGGTGAACGCTGATGAACAAAGTGGATATCAAGATCGTTAATATTCGTAATGAATTGGGTGAACCGATTTAACTGTGTTTCGCGTTGCCGCCAGTCATATTCGTTTACCCAGTAATCTGCTAGCTCCTTTGTATATGAAAGCGGTATACCTTGAGTCCAGTCATCAACACATTCTTCTTCAGGCCATCTAGTAAGTTCTATCCTTTTCCGAAGGTCTTCGAGCTGCTGATCGGGTATATCAATTGTGAATGGGGTGATCGTTTCCATAAAGCTTTCCTCGCCTCTCTTTAATCGTGGTTTATCGGGTCATAATCCCAAAGCTGAGTTTCTATAGGGTCGCCATAGAGCAGGTGCGCTGGGCTGTGTTTTTCGATATTTCCGGTGAGACCTCTATACATTCCGAATCCGCATAATTGGCGGAGTTGAGGTGAGAATGTCGAAACTATTTCTGGAGGTATCCCGAGATGCTGATTTTCCTGTTGACGGATAAAGCCAGCGCAGTAATTCATTGCTATGCCAATACGAATGTCGTCTTCGGTAGTATTCGCGCCTCCTCCATGCCAGGTACTTCCATGCCACACAAGAACGGACCCTTTTGGCATTTCAGCCGGAATGCTTTCAATATCACTCTGGTCTCCGAAATAGTCCGGATTCTGCCAACGGTGGCTACCAGGGACAACACGAGTAGCCCCGTTCTCTTCTGTGAAATCTGTTAGTGCCCACATGGAATTACAAACCGTGGCTACGTGAGGTTTTTCTAGAGGTTGAATTTGATCATCAGCGTGGATGACTTGAGCGGTTTCTCCAGGTGCAAGTGAAATAGATGCCAGTGATGACACTAGGCATTGTTCCCCAAGGACTCCTTCAATAAGTTCGAGGACTTGAGGTTGGACGGGTATCTTTTGCCAAATTTCACCGTGGGCGAGAAGGTTATATGTGCGAGTGGTCTTGTTCCCTTCGAATCTGTTGTTGTCCGGAGTGCGGTTTAATTTCTTTTCCAGTCGGGCGACGTCAGCTGTCAATTCATCGATGAAGTCTAGATCAATAAGATTCTCTACGATCGTGAAACCTACGTCATTAAGCTCTTGATGATGTTTGGTTAGATCCATACTCAATTCACCATCCCCACTGCACTCTGTGGGACAAACCGGAGGACCAATCGCCCATCGTTGATCATCGCCTGCTGAAATTCTTCCCAGTTCGGATGTTCTTCCCCAAGAATCCGTTGATATATTTCTGCTAGTTCCTGATTGACTTCATCGTTCTTACTCTGAGCTGGTGAGGTAACTTCAACCGTTCCATCGAAAGAAATATATGACCAGGTTTTTGGAGATGTGACGTGGAGAACAGCTCGGTCGTCTCTCAAAAGGTTCCGGGTCTTTGCTCTTGACGCAGTCGCTGAAATACAGAATTTTCCATCCTTCAATGTGAAGGAAATATCGGAGGATTGCGCTCTCCCGTCACGACGGATGGTGATTAATATTCCATGAGTTTTTTCCGCTACCCATGCAAGTGCTTCATCTAGTTCCATTTCATTATTCTTCCAGCGAGTTACGAAAACTTCAAGGTAGCAGAAACGATGTCAAGTAACATCAACGGTTAAGGAACCCGATAGATCTCTGTACCTAGATCTTTCCTGCTAATAGTTCAGCGCGTTCGATCAGTCGTGTAGCGTCTAGCTTTTCAGCAATTTGAACAAAATCGCTTCCAGGGCCTTCCCAATGGAGCTCATCAATGGATCCAAATGTGGGTGCATCGTATCTGAGTGTTGCTATTTCACGAAAAAGAAGAGCGAGAGATCGATTCTCTTTGAGTGTTTCAGCTAATTTTTGTGCCCCTCGAACAGATACTTCCCATTTTTCGGAGTCGTCGGGTATCTGTTCAATGTGGTTGTAAAAAGCTAAAACATTTGCAGATGATTTGGCTCCCCATCCCGGTAAACCTGGAAAGCCATCAGCTGTATCACCCATCAGACCTAAATAGTCAGGGATTGATTCAGGAGGAATACCAAATTTTTCAATTATGGATTCATAATTCATTAGTAGTTTTTTTCGACGGTCATATTGGACGATCTTATGGTCCGAAGTTAAACATTGGCCTAAATCTTTATCGGGGGTGCAGATAACGACCTGATCTACTCTTTCGTCCATCATTGACCGTTTCGCCCCGGAGGCTAGGGCATCGTCAGCTTCATACTTAACCATCGGAAAGATGATGAACCCTGCAGCTTCGAGTAGATCTTCAAGCATATGGAATTGTCCTGATATGTCAGGATCAATATCAGAACCATCTTTGTAACCTTCGTAGAGGTCGTTTCTAAATGAGGTAATCGTATGATCTGTAGCTATACCAATATGCGTTGCGCCTTGTTCTAGTAGTGAAAGCATGCTTGCTAGGACTGCTCGAGTTGCTCCTACTTCATGGCCCTCACTTGTTATATGGGATGGAGCTCCAAAATAGTGTCGGAAAAGTTCATAGGTTCCGTCTACTAAGTGAACTTTCATCTTCCTATCCGAGCTCTTGTAATAATTAAGTCTATTCTTCTACAAGTTCGATGAGTGTGCCATGTGACCCCTTTGGGTGGATAAAGGCAACAGTTGTTCCTCTTGATCCGGGTCTAGGCACTTCGTCTATTGGGCGGGCACCTGCGTCTATCATTGCTTGCAGTGCTGCTTGGCAGTTCTGTACCCGATATCCAATGTGATGGAGTCCTTCACCTCTAGTTTGTAGAAATTTTGCTATCGGTGAGTCATCTCGAGTTGCGGTGGTGAGTTGAATATAGCTATCAGCTACTTTGATGAGTGCTTCCTCTACTCCATCACGTTCGACGACTTCTCGGTGGTGAACTTCAGCACCAAACGCCTGCTGGTAGTAATTAACCGCCTCTTCAAGGTCGTGTACGGCAATCGCCACATGGTCTATTTCAGTTAAAATCATTTTCCACTCCAACAAATTGGTCGCTACCCCAGTGTAAATGGGTCATGAGATAGCTAGGTTTATTTCTAGGTTTGATTTGTAAGTTTGTATTCAAACTTCTAAGAAAGTTAGAACTCGGTGTATTCGGCTGAAATAGTTTTGAGGAGTGACAATGGAAAATACAGTAATCCTTGCGGGAGCTAGAACTCCGATAGGTAAGCTTTCTGGCGCTCTGTCTTCGTTTTCTGGATCCGACTTGGGTGGTATCGCCATCTCTGGTGCTCTAGATCGTGCTGGGCTTTCGCCAGACATGGTGGATTACGTGATCATGGGGCAGGTTCTTCAAGCTGGTACTGGTCAAGTGACTGCACGTCAAGCTGCCTGTTCCGCTGAGATACCGATGAGCACACCTGCAATCACAATTAACAAGGTTTGTTTGTCTGGGTTGAATGCAATTTATTTAGCTGCACAAATGATCGAAAATGGCGATGCAGAAATTGTTGTTGCTGGAGGAATGGAATCGATGACAAACGCTCCTTATCTCGTACCTAAGGCCCGAGGAGGCTACAAGTATGGAAATGCTGAAATGATGGATGTCATTCAGCATGATGGATTGTTTTGTGCCTTAGAGAAAGAACTTATGGGCGAGGGGACGGAAAGATACGCCGCTTCTGTTGATATTGCTCGTGAAAGTCAAGACATCATTGCGCAAAAATCTCATGAAAGAGCTTCTTCAGCAATTGAAAATAGGAATTTATCCGAAGAGATCATTCAAGTTGAAATCCCACAGCGACGTGGAGAACCTATTGTATTTGAGCATGATGAAGGTGTTCGACCTGGAACTGATTTAGCGGGACTCCAAAAGCTCCGCCCTGCTTTTTCGGAAAGCGGGAACATTACAGCTGGGAATGCTAGTCAAATATCTGATGGTGGTTCTGCTGTTGTGGTGACCTCTCTTGATGTAGCTGATCGACTTTCTACCCAACCTTTGGCTGAGTTGGTTTCATATGGTCAAGTTGCGGGACCAGATACTAGTTTGCTCACGCAACCATCTCGTGCAATTTCAGATGCTCTCGCGAAAGGTCAGCTGACGTTATCAGATATTGATCTCTTTGAAATTAACGAGGCATTTGCTGCTGTCTCTGTTGCCTCAATGTCAGATCTGGGAATTGACGATTCTGCGGTAAACGTTAACGGGGGTGCGATTGCTCTGGGTCATCCGATCGGGATGTCTGGAAACCGTCTAGCGCTCACGCTTGCATATCAACTTCGTCGCCAAGGCGGTGGAATCGGAGCTGCCGCCCTGTGTGGTGGTGGCGGACAAGGCGATGCATTAATTTTGAAGACGGTGGGTTAACTAGACCACTATTTCACATCTCTTAAGTGAAGATAACGCAAATATTACGTCTAAATACAATGGATTCTTTAGGTTTGCGATCTTTAAACTCGCTAAATTAGCCTATTTGACAACATAATTGTCGTAATGTAACATAAATGTAACTTTAGAGTTGGTTTCACCCACAGGGCTAAATAAAAAGAGGTTTTTCCTCTTTAAAGATACGCTCTTCGAGTGAAAGATATCCCCAATTCTTCTGGACAAAATGCAACACTCAAACAACTGCGATGCACCCCTCCCACCGCAGGTGACTGACGAGAACCACCACTCGTCAGTCACGTGAGTGTTTCTCAAAGATTCCTTTGAAAGCTAATCGACCTCGACTTGACGTCTACCTTCCAGAGCTCTCCCAAGAGTTAACTCATCCGCATATTCAAGATCACCACCAACAGGTAAGCCACTCGCAATTCTGGTAACTGACAAACCTAGAGGCTCCAACAAACGAGCAAGGTACATGGCGGTTGCTTCACCTTCAATATTGGGATTCGTGCATAGAATCACCTCTGAAATAGGGTCTTCTTGAAGCCGTGCGAGCAATTCCTTTACTCGGAGCTGCTCAGGACCTATTCCATCAATGGGGTTAATCGCGCCTTGTAGAACATGGTAGAAGCCCTTATATTCCTGAGTTCTTTCAACAGCAACAATATCTCTTGGTTCTTCAACTACACAGACCTGCGTAGGGTCCCGTCTAGAATCAGCACAAATTTCACAAATTGCTTCATCGCTCATGTTGAAGCACTTCTCACAAAATCGTACTTTCTCCTTCGCTTCACGAATAGCAGTTGAAAGCCGGATCGCATCCTCTTCAGCTAACTTCACCAGATGGAAGGCAATACGTTGAGCTGACTTAGGGCCTACTCCGGGCAACTTTCCTAATTCATCTATAAGCGTTTGAACTGCTGGCGTATAGATACTCACAAACCCTCTCCAAACTGATCAGAATTAGCTCGGTTAAAATTCTCCTTATTCATCATCGACGATCTTTGCACCTGGAAAGCTATCTACGACTAAGGAAAGTCCATCGCCTGCTGTTGCCTCAGCATCGTCTAGAGAATCCAGATCTAGATCCTCATCATTATTTATGGTTGCCGAAGTCTGCCTCTCTTGTTGCTGCCTTGTCTCTGCCCCTCCGGAATCAACAATAAGATTCACCCTAGTTTTCCGATGTAATTTTTCTGACAGTGACTCTTCAACTTCACTAAGACACTCGGCGCACCGATCACGGTGGATTTCATTAGGCAAGGCAAAAACAACTCCATCAGTGTCAACAGATATGAACCTACCTCCGCTAAAACGTGCCTTTGCCTTTCCAGATAAGCTTTTCTTAATATCAGGCCATACTGATTCCACTTCTTGCAAAGAAGGGAGGTTTTCTTCGATAGGGTCAACTTTCTTAACTGGAGGCGTGGTTTGGTTCGGCAGAGGAGATGTATCTTCATTTTCTATAGCTGAAGTGGTTTCATCCGCAGGTAAAGAGCTACTTATGAAAGGGCCATCGAGCTCTTGTAGGTGCCGCTCAATCCTTTCCAAACGACTCAAGACCACGTCAGAATCAGTTTGTAGTTTCGGATGTGAAAGTTTAAGGACAGCTACCTCAAGGTCAATTCTGGGATCGGGAGATTGACGCATCCCCACCAGAGCGCTTCCGATGGTTTCAAGTGACCTGGTTATTGTGGCTAGTGGCATCCGCTCAGAAAGATTCTTCGAAATTTCTACTTGATGATCAGAAAGGTGGTCGGGTGAATTTCCCATAGCTGTAAGAAAGGTATTTCGAAGTCGATCTATAAGAATTTCTCCTATGACTCGAGGAGAACGGCCTGATTGAATCGCCTTACTTAAACCGCTTATGACCACGTTTGGATCTCCAAGGACTATTCCTTCGAGAACCTCGTCGACAGCTGTGTCATCATCGGGAGTTCCACCTCTAGCAAGTGTTTGTTCTAATGCAGATAAGGCGTCACGAGCTGAACCGCCACCTACTCGTAAGACATAGTCGATCATTTCGTCGGTCACAGTAAGACCAGCATCATCAGCTACCCAGCGAAGGTGATCTCCTAAAAGGTTCGCGGGAATCAATTCGAATTCAAAGTGCTGCGTTCTACTTCGGATTGTTGAAACAACCTTTTGTGGTTCAGTTGTTGCAAGTACAAAAACAACATGGCTAGGAGGTTCCTCTAAGGTCTTAAGTAATGCGTTCTCAGCGCCAGATGTCAACATATGGACTTCATCAAGTATGTACACCTTCGTTCGTCCAGGTGAACCAAGCGCAACTTTTGAAATAAGGTCGCGAATAGCCTCAACCCCGTTATTCGAGGCAGCATCTAATTCATGGAGGTCATAGGAAATGCCCTCAGCAAAAGAGAGGCAGGAATCGCATTTACAACATGGCTCACCGTCATCTTCAAGAGAGGTGCAGTTCAACGCTTTTCCAAGTATCCGGGCGGTGCTGGTCTTCCCAGTTCCCCTTGGCCCACTAAATAGGTAGGCGTGACCTACACGGTTATCAGCGATTGCATTCTTCAATGCGGTGACAACATGTTCTTGTCCAACCAATTCATTAAATCGGCCTGACCGGTACCGACGATAAAGGGATTGATATGCCATGTAGGAATCCTAGTCTTGCTATAGGTCATCAGGTGAAGTAATCGGAGTTCTACGCAAATATTTCTACAAATTAAAACATCCGTTCCCGAAAGTGACGATCAGGCTACCTGCGGCACATCTGTGATTCCGCTGAGAGCTGCTGCCTTCCGGCCCTGACTCGGTTCACGGGCACTGATTGCACAGAACCCAATCGTCACATTCCGAAACGGATGTGATTTCCATCGTATACGGTGTAACGTATTTCACCATTCTTGCGCGTGACTTTGAGATTTATGACTTAATTCATTACTGGAAACACTTTTGACGCGTGTGCATATTGGCATCGAGCGATAGCCTGAAAATTCATTTAGTACTCTTGAGTTCTAAATGGAGGAGTGCGAGAGCGGCCGAATCGGCACGCTTGGAAAGCGTGTGTGGGGCAACCCACCGTGGGTTCGAATCCCACCTCCTCCGCCAAACACTTACGGCTATTCGAATGCTTTATATGTTGCTTCTACGATCGCCGCTCCTCGTTCATCTCCCATGACTGAAGTGAGCATTCGATTCATCATGTAACTAATAGTTAGGTTGTTATCCACATCATTGATGATCAAAGAACCTCCCCAACCACCCCAAAAACATACGCGCCCGTCTTTACGAAGAAATGGAAAGTCATCAACTGGTAGACCATATCCAATCCCGAAACGTAGCGGCGTAAACAGAACAAGGTCTATTCCATTTGATTGTTCCTGGAAAATAAGATCGATGGTTTCGTCAGAAAGGAGCTTCTTTCCGTTCATCTCTCCCCCATTAGAAATAAGACCTTGAATTGCTGCAACGGATCTAGCATTTCCATGGCCATTTGCAGCGGGAACTTCTGCCTTCCTCCACCAGTCCGTCCAGGCAGAATTCGCATCTGGCGCTGGATTCATGAATGTCTTCATAGCAACTTCCGGATTCATCTTATGGACCTCCACAGCTTCTCTGAAGAGTTCAAGTTGATCTGTAGAGTCTCCGGATGGATACATTACATTGGAGATACGGTGAAATTCATCTTCGCTTAGTCCTATATGGAAATCTGCGTTGAGCGGACTAGCTATTTCTTGTGCAAAGAACGTTCCAAGGCTCTGTCCAGTCACTCTTCGGACTACCTCTCCAACTAAATGACCTTGATTTAACATGTGATACCCTGATGCTGTTCCTGGCTCCCACCATGGTTCTTGAGTCGCTAACATAGCCGTGGATTTTTCCCAGTCGCAGACCTCTTGCATCGTGAGTGGTTCTGCCCATCCCGATATCCCTGATGTGTGTGACATGAGGTGGCGAACTTCGATTTCTTCTTTCCCATTTGCAGCGAATTCTGGCCAGTAATCAGCTACAGGGCGGAACATGTCTAACTCTCCACGGTCGGCAAGGACGAGCGCTGTGATTGCCATCATTGTTTTCGTTGTTGACCAGACATTGACAATGGTGTCTTCTTGCCATGTCTCTGTTTTCTCAGCGCTGGTATGCCCTGCCCAGATATCAACAACCATTTCTCCTTCATGAACTACGGCGACGGAAGCTCCGACTTCGCCATGATTTTCAAAATTCGCCTGCATTGCGTCTACAACGCCACTGAAGCGATCCTCATAGTGGCCGGAAATTTCTATCATCGTCTATCTCTTTCGTTAGGGAAATCGGGAAAGATTATTGTAAGTTACTTATACACCAAGCCCCGTTGACACACTTTAGAAGATCACTAGGTAAACGTCACATGAATCGATTAAAACAATTAAAAAACCGCTCGGAACTAATAGCTGGTAAGCGAATTCTTAAACTAGTGAGCCACACACTAGATCCTAGAAAACACGATGATCGACTTCAGAGGTTGGAAGATATCGAAGAAATACGACGATTGAAAGCAGCTTATTGTGCTGCATGTGATGACGATCATAATGGTGAAGCTGTTGCTGCCTTATTTGTAGAAGACGGAATCTGGCAACAAGCCGGAAAAATCGGGTCAGCAGGGAGAGAACCAAAATCAGGGAGAAGTTCAATAGCTGAATTTATGTTTTCTCTTCGATCCGCTGGCTTTATTCGCCATTCAGCGCATATGGTCACGAATCCGGTTATAGATGTTGCTGGTGATGAGGCAAAGGGTTCGTGGCGCTTTCTTATGGTGTATTCACATATTGACGGTTCTTTTGTGAGAATTATCGGACACTACGAAGATGAGTATATCCGAAGAGAAGGAAAGTGGTATTTCCGATCGCTAATCGCTCATGTTGAAGAGAGCGGAAGATACCTTGATAAAGAACTGGAATCAAGATTATTGAAGACGAAGGAGATCTGACACGAGTTATGGGCAGTGAAGAAGAATGGATGCGGCTCGCGATAGCTGAAGCGAAGCTCTCTCTGGCACACAATGATATTCCGATTGGAGCACTAGTCATTTCTAACGGAGAGATAATAGCTTCACGGCATAATGAACGAGAGTTGCAAGGAGACCCGACTGCGCATGCAGAAGTGCTTGCTATCCGAGATGCAGCGAAAGCCTTGGGAACTTCTCGTTTGGATGAAGCGACATTAGTGACAACGCTTGAACCTTGTCCTATGTGCGCGGGTGCTGCCCTTGTAGCTAGGATCAGTCACGTCGTTTTTGGGGCTGAGGACCCAAAGGCTGGTTCTTTAGGAAGTCTTTACCAGTTGGGGGGAGATCCTCGTTTGAATCATGAATTTGCTGTAACGCCAAGGGTATTGCAGGAAGAATGTGGAAATTTACTCACTAAGTTCTTTACTGACAAGCGTGACTGATGACCAGAAAAAATTTCTTCTAAAGTGCGGATTATTCTTAAGCAACAGGCACCCTAGATTTAGTGAACGATTTTGACATCATCGTAATTGGTGGAGGCCCAGCAGGCGCCGCAACCGCCATACAAGCCGCAAGGGGCGGCGCGTCTGTAGCTATTTTCGAAAAAGCTCCTATCGGGCGAGATAAAGTTTGCGGGGATGGTCTCACACCAAGAGCCATTGGCGCTCTTCAGGAACTTGATATTGACTTGGAAGGTATTCACAAGATTACTGGTCTTCGAATGATCGCCGGCAAAACTCGAAGAGAGCTCAAGTGGCCAACCGGTGGAAGTTTCCCCCCTTTCGGGGCTGTCTGGACACGCAAGGAGTTAGATTCACACCTGCTTGAAACGGCTTCACAGTCAGGGGCAAAAATCTTCTACGAAACCGAAGCTCTACCTGAGTTTGTTGATAACAAGGTAATTGGAGTAACTAACGGATCTGAGAAATGGACAGCGGATCTAGTAGTAGCTGCATCTGGAGCTCCTGGAAAAGTCGCAAGAATGCTAGGAGCAGAGAGAAAGACAGATGAGCCTTACGGACTGGCTATCAGGACATACGTTGAAAGCCCTCGCCATGCGGATGAATATTTAGAAGCGTCTCTCGCTATGCGTGACGCTAATGGAACTCCAATACCTGGGTATGGTTGGATGTTCCCAACAGGAAATGGAACGGTGAATCTAGGAGTTGGCGCCTTGTCGACGATGAAAGGGTTCCGGAAATTAAACCTCAATACTCTCTGTGATATTTATAGAGACTCAATAGCTGACGAGTGGGAGGTAGGCCCATACTTGGAGAAACCACGTGCTTGGCGTTTGCCGATGACGTCTCAAAAAAGGCATGGAAATGGCTGGGTCGCTGTAGGGGATGCTGCTGGTCTCATCAATCCCATGAACGGGGAAGGAATAGATTACAGTCTCGAGTCAGGAATGCTGATCTCTGACCTTTATCTCAAGGACCCGCAAACAGCTCCAGATAGATACGACAGAATCATCGGTGAAAGGTTTGATGGGTTTCTTCGAACTGGTCGACGCTTCTCTTTTCTGATTGGGCATCCGTTAATACTCCGTTCAGGACTTAGGGTCGCGGTTTCAAATGAGTTTATGGCAAATATGACTCTTCAAGTCATGGGGAACTTGGTAGATAGTTCAACTCCGGGAGCAGCTGGCAGAGTCTTACGCTTTGCTGATAAAGCTCTTGCGACAGCCGATCCTTTACTCAGGCGTACCCGAGCTAAGAAATAGTTTGGCGGAAGGTGTGGGATTCGAACCCACGGTGACGCTAAGCGCCACAACGGCTTTCGAGGCCGCCCCATTCGTCCGCTCTGGCAACCTTCCGCACTAGAGGGTACCGACATTTAGAGTGAAATAATGCATTCAGGGAACATTGAAGAAGCCAATTTCCGAATTTGTGAATATTTGAAAGAAATAACTGCTTTGAATTAAATCGATCGCTCTTTTGAAGGTTCATATAATTCCACAATATTTCCAAACGGATCACGTCCATAAATAGCCAAAGATCCTCCAAGTTCAACCGGTGGTTCATGAAAAGTCATGCCTGCTTCAATTAGCCGCTCATACTCTTCATGAATGCCGCTTACTTGCAAAGCAATGTGAGCAAAACCATGATCGGCTGGCGAATATTGATCATCTAACGATTTTGGTTGAGGGTTGTGGTATTCCCAGAGTTCGATATACGCATTACCTGCCCGCAGCATAACTACACGTGCGCTAGTCTTTGAAACTCCAATCACACGATCAGCTTGAGTCCGGTCTCCATCCCAACTATTAAGAAAGATTCTTTCAAAACCCAACGTTTCTTCGTAAAACGCTATCGCCTTATCGAGGTCGGGTACGGATATTGCTACATGATGAAGGCCGATGATCATAGAAAGAACTTAGCTCCTTATAGATGATCTGGGTAATAAGCGAAGATGTATATTTACTATCTCATTATTTCGCTCTTCAAACTCTAGAAGGCACCTAATATGGGAGTATCTATGAGCAGTGATCAGCAAAGCAGAAATATCATACTGACTGGATTTATGGGATCAGGGAAAAGCACAGTAGGAGCTCTCTTGGCAAGTGAATTAGATAGGGAATTTGTTGATACAGACACCATGATCGAGCAGATACGTGGCCCTATTCCAGAAATTTTCAAGAGTGAAGGCGAAGAGGCTTTCCGGCAATATGAACGAGAGATTAGTGAGCAATTAGAACTTAAGGAAAACCTTGTCATAGCTACTGGTGGAAAGTTATTGCTAGACCAAACGAACGTTGAGTTGCTTGGGGCTAACGGAAGGATATTCTGTCTTTCTGCTCCACTTGATCAGATTATCGAACGAATTCTTAAAGAAGGTCGTTCTAAAAGACCTCTGTTAGATTCAGACGATTTTGAAGAACGACTCGCAGAAATTTACTCTCAGAGGGTTGCTTCATACTCAGTATTTGAGCAGGTAGATACTGCCGGTCGAACACCTTCAGAAATTGCAGCAGAAATAAGTAATCGTCTTCTCCCCGAGGGGGAATAATTCTTCAAGAGAGTTAACTGAAATCTGTCCAGCTAGATAATCTCTGGTCGGTCGTAAATGCATTCCGTGAACCAAACCAGACAACGATGCTCGCTGTTACAACAGTCCCTCCGAGAATCATATACATCACAATCAGTTGTATTATTACTGCGTCTATAGGGTCAACGCCTGCAAGAAGGAGACCTGTCATAGCGCCCGGTAATGCGATTAGCCCCACAACTTTTGTCCTTTCAATTTGTTGCGTGATTGCTAATTTAATAATGGTTGGGCAGAGAAATTTTCGAATCTTTGTCATATCTGCTCCAAGTGCCATTAGAGATTCCACTTCTCCTTTTCGAAGCCGAAACTGATTTTGGAGTTCTTGAACAGCGAGCACGGTAGCAGGCATGATATTCCCAATTGTTATACCAGCAATGACTACGATATTTACCGCTTCCGCATCAAATATCCCTAGCGGGAAAATTATTCCAAGCGTCGTAGCGACAGAAGCGCTTACTGATAGAAAGGTTGGAGCTCTTATTCCGCCAATTTCAGGGGCTCTTCGTTCCACAACGAGAGTTGCGATGACGATCATCAGCCCTACCCAAATCCAAGCCCATGTTTTGGCAAGGTCATGGTCAAAGATAGCCGTAAAGAGAAATCCAACTGCTAAGAGCTGGATGGCAGCGCGGAAACTAGCCGCGATAACAGATTTTTCGATTTCGAGTTTCAGTACAGCTGAAATAACTAATGTGACAGCGAGAAGGGCTAGAGAGGCTAATAGTTCAAGCCAGCCAACATCTACCGATGCGATTATGAAGCAGAAGATCGGGTGATTCACCTGTAACTCTGTCCTCCATCAACGAAATAAGTGTGCCCTGTCATAAAACTCCCTGCATCAGATGCCAGTACTAATGCCATAGCGACCATTTCATGAGGTTCTGCTGCTCTTCGAAGAAGTGATCCTTTAGCTGCCATTTCTTGAAATGATTCCGGCATTGCTTGCACCATATCGGTGTCAACTGTTCCAGGAACCATCGCATTGACACGGATATTTTTTGAAGCTAGCTGGGCAGCCATTGACCTCGTTGCTGCATCTAATCCAGCTTTAGCGACGGAGTAGAGAAGATGATTTGGGGGATACATAAACGCTGCGTTGCTTAGCATGTTTATAATTGACCCGCCTGAACCTGCTTCTAGATAGGGCAATGCTTCTTGCACAAGAAATACTGGACCCCGTAAATTTGTGTTCAGTGCTCTCTCCCATGCTTCTGGAGTGATATCGCCAACGCCTAGCATCAATGGGTTCGCTGCATTGTTCACGATGATATCTATCGTCCCATATGCTTCTACCGTCTCTAAAATAAGATTTTCGATCTGCGGTAACTTTCCCATATGAGCTGCTATGGGAACAGCTTTACCTCCGATTTCCGTGATTTCGCTCACAGTCTTTTCGCAAGTACTTTGATCACGGCTTGTTATAACTACACTCGCCCCATGTTGTGCGAAGCCGAGAGCAATAGATCGACCTATGCCGCGGCTTCCTCCAGTAACAATTGCAACTTTTCCACCTAGGTCTAAAGATTCGGATACAGGATTCTGATTCATACATGCATGTTTACCAGAATTCGTCTGTTAACGCGCTAACCAGCCACCATCGATCGCTATTGTCTCTCCAGTGATGTAGCTTCCTGCATCTGACGCAAGTAGGAGCATGGCACCATCAAGTTCGTGGACTGCTGCAGGACGGCGTAACGGCGTATTACGCTCAATCCATTTCCTTCCGCTATCGCCAGCGATCATTTCGTCAGTCAGTTCAGTTGCCACATACCCAGGAGCGAGAGCATTTACTCGAATTCCATATCGCGCCCACTCTAAAGCCAATTCTCTAGTTAGGTTTACAAGACCGCCCTTTGCAGCTGAATAACCTGGTTGATTATTGGGAGCAGACCCTACAAATCCATGAATCGAAGCTACGTTTATGATGCTGCCCCCAGTGTCCTGATCTTGCATAATTCTTGCTGATAACTGCGCCAAATAAAAACAGGAAATGAGATCTACCTGTATTACTCGTCGGAACTCTTCCAAATCCTCATCAATAGCCGCTATTGGGTCACTTATACCTGCGTTATTTACTAGAACATCTATTCTTCCAAATTGTTCGAGAGTGATTTGCACAAGATTTTCACAATCGGCATCACTTGTAACATCACATGCACAGGCAACAACATTAGTAGTCTCAGCAGAGAGTTTCTCTAGCCGGTCAGCTCTTCGAGCTGCAGCAACAACAGTTGCTCCTACCGATGAAAAGAGTTTGGCCGTCTGTTCTCCTATGCCACTTGAAGCGCCAGTAATAATCGCGACTTTGCCATCAAGTCGAAATGATTGCAACGGGTCGGACATAATTTCTTCCTATCTTTCTAACGCATGAAAAGAACCGGGATCCAATCAAGAACTTCGATTGGCTCCGTATCTTTTCTGTGTGCGAATGCTTTGACTTGGACTGCAACAAGTCGGCCATTTTGTGTAGCAATTTCTTCCATCGGCTTATGTTCAAATGATAGGAGATCATCTTCAAAGACAGGGCCAACATGATCACATGTATGCCACCCCACTATCGAAGCTACCCCTTGGAACATCCTGCTAAGTGAAGCTTGGGCAAGGGCAACTGTGTGGCCACCATATACAAGAGGTTTGGAATATGGTGAAACCTCAGCATCACGATGAACAGCTGCTAAATTGTGGGTGAGCCGGACGAGACTTGATGGTTGTGTGACTATATCGCGTAGAGGATCTTTAACCGTGACCCCGATTTCAATCTCAGGCGAATCAAGATGTTGTAAATTCCAATCTAAAATCGAGTCATCAATATATGTCTCGATTTCTAAGTCCGGATTCTGGCCTAAATCATCGTTAAAACCTGGAAGGGTCTCATTTCTTAGACGAATCAACGGGCAACGTTGATAATCAAGCACAGGTTGTCCATCTGCAGTTGTAGTTATATTTAGTAAGACCTTTCCTCGTGGTTCTCTTCCTTTACGAGGAGCACTGTCACTCATGGAAACAACCTTCGTGACTGTCTCAATGGTTTCGCCAAGAAAAACTTGACGGAGGATTCTGACATTCCTATAAAAAAGATTCGCTATCACATTTTTGGTCGCTACTGTACTGGCTCCGATTGAAAGGTGAAGTAATAACCCTGGACTTGCAAGTCTCGATGGTGATCCAGTCACGTCGCTGCAAAGCTGCTGGTCAAGTATGAGCGGGAAAGCTTCCCCTGCTATTGACTGGTATGCGGCAGCTATACCGCTGTCCAAGGTAACAGCAGGAGGGGATGGGAACACCAGTCCCGGTGTCATTTCCTCGTAGTAGGGGCCATCTGTTTCCATATTGTTATTTAACTTTAGACCCTATTTGTCGAGCTGAAACCTTAAGGTGAACTGATCTATCTCGAAATCTCTGTTGAATATCAGAATTTGAAGCGTTAAGCCTGTTACTGCGATACTCTTCTCTTCGGGGAAATTTCTAAGACTGGAGCCAACGTGACATTAGGAAAAAAGGGATTAGAAAGATTAGAGACCGGACTGACGTTCGATGATGTACTCCTTGTCCCTAGGCGTTCTTCGATTAGGAGTCGCCAAGACGTTTCATTGAAGACTCGTCTTACACGGAATCTCAATATAAATCTCCCTATTCTCGCTGCAAACATGGACACGGTGTGTGAAGAGGAAATGGCTCTTGCACTAGCGAGATTAGGTGGTGTGGGCATAATTCACCGTTTTATGCCAGTTGATGCGCAAGCAAAAATGGTAGAGAACGTAAAAGAAGAAGATAGTTCTTTCATTGTTGGTGCTGCAGTTG
This sequence comes from Actinomycetota bacterium, assembly GCA_902565595.1. Classification (GTDB taxonomy): domain Bacteria; phylum Actinomycetota; class Acidimicrobiia; order Acidimicrobiales; family UBA8592; genus UBA8592. Next base: position 17,196 of record CACFFD010000001.1, on the reverse strand, counting down.
GTACTGACCATGACGCGGTTATTCGGAGTAAAGCCCTTGTAGCATCCGGTGTGGATCTTCTGGTACTCGATATTGCTCACGGGCATGCAGAACACTCAATAAATGCGCTTAAAGAACTCAAGGATGTATTCCCGAAAACTGAGGTAGTTGTCGGCAATGTCGCAACTGAAGCTGGAGCTGAGGACCTTTGTGAAGCGGGAGCAGATGCAATAAAGGTGGGAGTTGGCCCGGGAGGTGTTTGTACAACAAGACTGGTTGCTGGGGTTGGTGTCCCACAATTAACTGCAATTTTTTCTGCTAGTGATATCCCTATCCCAGTGATAGCTGACGGCGGAATTAAATCTTCTGGTGACATCGCAAAGGCAATCGCCGCTGGCGCCGACAGTGTAATGATCGGGTCAATGTTCGCGGGGACCAAGGAAAGCCCTGGCGATGTTGAATCTTCACCCAGAGGGCTAGTGAAGCGGGTTAGAGGGATGGCAAGTTTTGAAGCTATCGAAGCTCGCGCCCATAGATTCGGTGAACCTGTTGATGATGAATACTTTGAACAAAGAGCACCTGAAGGTGTCGAAGGTGTTGTCCCCTATAAAGGAGAGGTCTCAAAAGTTATCGCCCAACTTGTTGCCGGTTTAAAGAGTGGAATGAGCTACAGCAATGCTCGTACAATCCCTGAATTTTGGGAAAAAGCTGAGTTCATAAAAGTTACCCCTACTGGTTTGAGGGAAAATCAACCGCATGCGACTTTTGAGTCTTAACTGAATAAAAAAATATCAATATGGCGAATGGAACTGAATGACTTCTCCAAATAAAAAAGGAACTGGTTTGGAGGATGCACTAGCCATAGCTTCCTCGAAGAACGGGAAACGATTTCGAAAGTTTGTATGGTATTTTCTGACCTATGTTTTTGGACGTTTCTATTGCAAGGTGAATGGAGTTGGTAAAGAGTATCTTGATACTACTAATCCGGTCATTGTTGCTCCGACGCATCGGTCAAATCTTGATGCTCCCTTGCTAGTAACCCTTAATCCAAGAATGTTTCATTTCTTGGGAAAGGAGTCATTATTCTCCCCCAGAGCTTTTGGATGGTTTATGTCAGCTCTCGGAGGAATACCAATTTCTCGAGGGGCTGGCGATCGAGAAGCATTAAAGGCTGCCCAGACTCTTATTGAGGAAGGGGAATCTATTGTCGTTTTTCCTGAAGGTACTCGACAGAAGGGAAGTAAGGTTGGCCAAGTTTTTGATGGTACAGCTTTTTTAGCAGCTCGAACGGGAGCAAGAGTTATCCCGGTTGGCATCGCAGGAACAGAAGATGCACTCCCGTCAGGTTCCAAGTTTCCGAAACGGACACAAGTGTGTTGTGTCGTGGGAGAGCCGATGGAACTATCCAACCCTGAAGGCGGACGAGTTTCCGCCCCGCAACGGAAAAATTTTTCTGATGACCTAGCTGTGCGTTTACAAGAGGTCTTCGATGAAGCGCTTGCTCGAAACAATAGTTAGAGCTAAGCCGTATAGCCTCCATCAATGTTTAAAATTTGGCCGCTGATATAGTTCGCCCGGTCGGAAGCTAGGAAACACACAGCCTCTGCTACATCACTAGCTTTCCCGAATCGGCTTAGCGGAATATTTTTTGTGGCTATATCCAGATCCTGCTGGCTGTACTCGCCTTTAGCAATAAGGTCTTCGGCCATACCATCCGAAAGCATTCCGGGCCCTACAGCATTTGCTCTCACCCCATACCTCCCTTCTTCTGCTGCAAGACCGCGAATTAACATCTCAACTGCAGCCTTTGGGCCCGCTGACAATCCATCGCGAATTGGATATCTATCAGTTGCAGCAGATGTAACAGCTACGATGCTTCCCTTACTTGCACGAAGGCAGGGGAGAACAGCTTGAACAGTGTTAAAAAAACCATTTATTTCTAGCTCTGCATGTTCTTTAAAAAGTGCAGGGGATACTTTAGACAAATGCGTCTGAGGCACCTGAGGACCTACTGTATGAACAAGAGTGTGGATTCCGCCCTTTTCCTCGAGGAAATCAACAAAGGAAGAGATCGCATCTGCGTTCCGTAAATCTAATGGTCTAGAAATCGGGGCGGTTTCAAGTGAGTGAAGGGTCGCTTCAAGCTCCTCAGCGGCCTCTTCATTTTGAAAATAGGTGAAAGCAACCTTGCTTCCTTGTTCTACCAGAAGACGGCAAACAGCTGAGCCGATGCCCCCTGTTCCGCCAGTGACTAGCGCATAGCCTTCTGAGTCTTGAAAATCCACCTGCACCCCCTTACGGTCAGTGAACCTATATGTAGATTGGCACAGGATCGCCGTTAGTGGAATTCATGAACATAGTTCCTCGAAAAGAATTGAAACAATGTATTACCAAACGTGGAGAAATTGATACATCAATACCGGAAATTTTGTGTTCAATGTTCAAAAGTGAAAGAAATCCTCTAACGTTGCGAGTGTGAAGGCCCTCGTATTTGAACGTAAAGAGTTACGGTATGCAGCAGCGACGATAGGATCACGCGTCTCCCCCGGTATCGGTTCACAAGTTGGACCTCTTCGTCTTAAAGATATTGACCCGCCCGAAATAGCTGGGGAAGGATGGGTCAGAGTTTTTCCTCTATTGTCGGGAATCTGTGGTAGCGACTTAGCAACAGTTGATGGTAAATCTAGTCGCTATTTTGAACCTCTCGTTTCATTCCCATTTGTTCCGGGACATGAAGTTGTCGGGGAGCTTGAAGATGGGACAAGAGTAGCGCTGGAACCCGTTTTAGGGCCGGAAAGCAGAGGCGAAGGGCCGGCATTTGATGGGGCTTCACCCGGGGATGGCGATGATTACGGATACCTGCTTAGCGGACCCATAGGAGATGGAATTCAAATCGGATATTGTGCAGGCACCGGTGGCGGGTGGAGTACAGAATTAATTGCACATAAATCACAAATCCATGAAGTTCCCGAAGATATTTCAGACGAAGGAGCGGTAATTCTTGAACCAGCTGCAGGCGGTGTCCACACAGCGCTAAAGGCACAGATCCAACCTGGAGATGTTGTGGCAGTACAGGGGTCAGGCACTATGGGTCTTTGTAGCATCGCTGCTATCCGAAAGTTCACTGACGCAGGAACGGTCATAGCTGCCGCAAAGTACCCTCTTCAACGTTCGTTAGCAGAAGAATTCGGTGCAGATATTGTTGTGGAACCATCAGAGTTGAAGCGAGCTGTGCGACAAATAACGGGATGTAGAATGATCGGAAATTCGTTATCTGGTGGAAGTAACGTCACAATCGATGCCGTGGGAAGCTCATCGTCCATAGAAACATCATTAGAAATAACTAGACCTAGAGGTCGGCTAGTAATGCTTGGTATGCCTGGGGTTACCAAGGTTGATCTAACCCCCTTATGGCATCGTGAAATAGAAATGGTTGGGTCTTACACCTATGGAACCGAAACCCTTCCCGATGGAACAGTAACGAATAGTTATGCACTAGCTTTCGAACTAGTTAGAGAAATGCGACTAGATCAACTCGTAACAGATTTGTATCCGCTTGATAGGTATAAACAAGCTATTCGTCATGCGGCGGAAGCTGGCTCATTGGGAGCTATTAAGGTCGCTTTTGATCTTCGTGGGGAAAAACGCTGAATCTCAACTACGACGATTCAGGTTTCGGCGGCCGATAGAAAAGACCTAGCAGGCTTAGTGCTGCTGCTACTCCACCGCCTGCTGAAATAATCAGACCTACGTACCCGTCGAGGTCGTCGGCTAACCCTATTCCATGGTCAATTGACCATTCACCGGGTCCAAGCATTGCAACAGTTACAGCGCCAATCGCCAAAACAAAGACATATTCCCATCCCTCATTGAGTACCATAAATCCATTTTTACTATGGACTGTCCAGTACGCCACCGACATCAAACCAACAAAACCTAGGGCTGCGAAAGAAGTAAGAAATCCTGCTGCTAAAAGAAGACCTGATCCTATTTCACCACATGCAGCAAAGTATGCGTGCATTTTCCCAGGGCGCATACCCATACTGTCAAACCATCGTCCGGTTCCATCAATCTTTCCCCCTTTAAAGAATTTGTTGTACCCATGTGCAGCAAGAGTAAGTCCCAGAGAAACTCGAAGGATGATTAAAGCTAAATCTATTTCCATTGTGGTTAATACTTTCTAATCAGCGTGTTTGTATTAAAAGATTGCCACATTTCGTTCATGAATGCTGAGTCTGAGAGATACAGTCATCTAACTCTTGATGTTTATCTTCCAAACTTTACTTTCAGAGCCGTTACTTGATTGCTGAATCAACCACAAGAGTTACGTTCTACCTCTACGATAGAACTTGTGTTGGTTACGATCCTATTTGTTCTTGCGGCTATTGCTATGGGCTTCGCAATTCTCAAGATTGGAATAAGTATTCTACGAATTCTTTCTACACCCTTACCTGAACCGCCTCCTGCAGGTGAACTCCGAAAAGTAAAGCTGAACTACCTGTGTTCTTTATGTGGCAGTGAGGTGAGGATGACCGTTGCTACTGCTGAAGATCCTGAGCCACCACGTCACTGTATGGCTGAAATGGACCTTATTTCTCAAGAGTAACTTGTAAATTTTGTCGATTAAATCAGTGCTTGGTATAAGAATCTTGTGGACTATGTTGTTTATGTTAAAGATGTTTGACATGGGGAAATAGTAAGTTATCCACAGGGTGTGAGTAAAAATGGGGATAATTACACTTGTGTAACTTACACTTTAAAAGCTCATTCAACATAGAAACTAATGAAGCTGGGTAGCCGTGATGATTCCTGCAAGCACCATTCCAAGGCCGCCTAACAAATACCAATTACTTGTCCCTCCAGGTAAAAGGTCAACGTAGTTGACAATAATCATTAACGTCCCTAAACCAAGTAATGCAAACATCGTTGGCGCAACCCACCGTGAGCTAATTTTCTTTGAAGGAATATACCCCATCGATGTTGTCCCACTCGGAGGGAGATTCGATGGCCGCGTCCCTTTTTCTGTAATTCGGCTATTACTTTTACGATCTTTTGGAGGTTTTCCCATAAGTGTAATAATAGAAGACGAAGGGCAGAAATGATATTTCCCGCCATATTTAGTTAGGATTCTACTAACCTCGCATTAATGACTAGTCCAGTTCTTGTAATCGATAATTATGATTCGTTTGTTTACATCCTTGTTCAATATCTTGGTGAGCTAGGTGCAGAGCCCGTAGTTCTTCGGCACGATAAAATCTCACTCGATCATGCGATTGGTCTTAATCCAGAAAGAATTTTAATTAGTCCGGGACCAGGCACTCCGGATGATGCCGGAATTTCTAATTCGATAATTAACCATTTCAAAGACATATGTCCAATTCTTGGAGTATGCCTAGGCTTGCAATGTATAGGGCAAGTTTTTGGTGGAAAGATAATACGATCTCCAGAAATCATGCATGGAAAGACTTCTGAGATTAGTCATGATGAAAGAGGAGTTTTTGACAGACTACCAAACCCGTTCAGCGCTACTCGTTATCATTCCTTAATCGTAGAAGCTGATTCTCTTCCAAATGAGCTTGAAATCTCAGCCAAAACTAATGACGGACTTGTCATGGGTCTACGTCATAAAAAATATCCTATAGAAGGTGTTCAATTTCACCCAGAATCCATCCTCACTAAAAATGGATTAGCTCTAATACAAAACTTTCTATCAAAATAAAAGCTACTCCTCAGGCGTAGGGGTCGGTTCAGGTTCCGGTTCTGGTGTAGCTTCCGGCTCCGGTTCAGGTGTAGCTTCCGGCTCCGGTTCAGGTGTAGCTTCCGGCTCCGGTTCAGAAGCAACCCCAATACATATAGAAACTGTACTTTCTGGATCCACCGAAGTTCCGGCTTCTGGAGTCTGTGAAACTACCCTTCCAATGCTTGGAGACTCCGGATCGACTTCACAATCATTCGGAGGAGCTACAAATAACCCTTCATCATCCAAAAGAACTGCAGCTGCTTCAGCTGTCTGCCCAACCACCGATGGAACAATAACTGAAGACGGACCGACAGAAACTTGGACGGTAACAACGTCTTCAAGGCTATGGTCAGTTCCAGGTTCAGGTGAAATTTCGATAATGCGCCCTACTTCAACTTCAGAGTCCGATACTTCTTCAATGACCACTGTCCAACCAGTGTCAGTAAGATCATTAATTGCATCTTCTGAATCCCTTCCAATCAAATTAGGAATAACGTCGCTTATCCGACCATCAGAAACTCGAATTATTACCACGTTATTTGGCTCCAGAGCTGAACCTGCTTCCGGTTCTTGTTCAGCAACCACACCGAGATCATAATCGTTTGTTTTAATTGTATAGATTTCAATATTTTGAAAGCCTTCGTTTTGTAAACGATTAAGTGCTTCTTCCTGCGTTAAACCTACGGCAACCGGAACTTGCCTTGCTTCTGGTCCAACACTTACTACAAGGTCTACAGCTTCACCAGGTTCTATCTCGGTGCCGGGTAGGGGGGTTTGACTGAGAACCCTATCGGAAGGTATGTCTGTTCTGATTTCAGTAGTTAAGCGCCCAACTTCTAATCCCCTGTCTTGCAACATAGCAACTGCCTGGTCTCTCCCTAAGTCTACAACTAGGGGAACTACTACTACTTCAGAAACAACAGCTGTGGGTGTTCCGGTTTGAACGGGTTCTGAATCTGAGTTGGAAGAATCCCCAATTGCATTCACCAAGACAATAATAAGGGCCACAAGGGCTACAAGAAGACCTACAGTAAGAAGCCCCCAAAGCCAAATCCGTCGATCGTTCCGCCCATAAGGGTCAAAGTACTGAGGTGGATATGGAGGTCCTGGATAGTTAGGGTCCGACGTACCCTGATTTGTCTGAATTGGATTTACTTGAGTAGCTTCAACTTCCGAAGGGTCTACAACATTTGTAACCTCAGTTGTTTCTGAAAGTCCTGCTGGTCCTAAAGAATGCCAGCCAGAAAGAAATTTCTCTAAGTCAGATTGTAGGTCTTCAGCCCTACTGTACCTTTGATCAGGTTCTTTATTTAATAGCTTTGCGGTTATTGCCTGAAGAGCTTCTGCGACACCAGGACGCCTTGCAGAAATAAGCTCGGGTTGTTCTTGCACATGCTTATACGCTATTGAGACTGGGCTATCACCACTAAACGGGGGAGTCCCAGTAAGCATTTCATACATAACAATTCCGAGTGAATATAGATCACTCCGGCCATCTAAAGGCTTTCCCTGTGCTTGCTCCGGAGAAAAGTAAGTTGCTGTTCCCATTACAGCTCCAGTTTGGGTCAAGTCGGTTTGTCCATTTCCGGAGATAGCAGTTGCTATACCAAAGTCAGCTACCTTTATTTGACCTGTATTCGAAACAATCACATTTCCTGATTTCATGTCTCGATGGACTACATCATTCTTGTGGGCAAACCCAAGAGCCGATGCTATCTCCTTCGCAATTTCTGCAGCTTGTACAGCTGGGAGAGGACCTTCAGTACGAATAATCTCAGAAAGGCTTCTCCCTTCAACATACTCCATAACTATGTAGTATGTTTTTCCTTCTCTTCCCCAGTCATAGACTCCAACAATATTTGGGTGACTTAAATTTGCAGCTGCTTGGGCTTCGCGACGAAATCGCTCTACAAAAGCGGGATCCGTAGCAAATTCAGGGAATAAAACTTTTACAGCAACAGGCCTACCGAGAAGTTGGTCTTGCGCGAGAAAAACTTCAGCCATGCCTCCGCGGGCTAGCCGCCGATGCAGTTCATATCTTCCACCTAGGATTATTGGCCCTTGTTCGGACATAGGGACAAAGTTTAATAGCGAACAAGGGGATGATAGGTTCACCCTAAGAACTCAGTAACATAAAAGTAATCTTCGGAGTGCCGCTAAAGCTAAAATTACTCTAAAATCCCTTGAATTCTTAGGGCTACCGAAAGAACCTCTCTAGCGATAGGAGCTGCGTCGGTACCGCCTGTTAGTTGCCCCTGCCCAGGAACGGACTCAACGATTACAGAAATAGCTAATGTTGGATCACCGCCTTCTGGCCCGGCATAACCAATAATCCACCCATGGGTATCGTCAGGGCGGTCAGCGTCAACTTGCGCAGTTCCTGTTTTACCACCAACAATTACTCCGGGAATTGCCAAATTAGTCGCTGTTCCCGCAGTAGCAGTTATTTCCATAGCGAGTTGAAGACTAAGTGCGTCTTGTCGTGAAAGCACAGTTCGCCATATAACTGGTTTATACGTTTCGATAGTCTCTCCTTCCTGATTCGTAAAAGAACTCATCAGGTGAGGCTTCATCAAAATCCCATCATTTGCAATGGCAGCTGCGACTAGAGCCATTTGCAGCGGAGTAGCTTTGACATTAAATTGGCCAATTCCTGACTGGGCAAGGGCAGGTGTGTTCTCAAGGATAGGAATGGGAGGTTCAGCATCAGTTTCACCTACTTGGCTTCCGAAATCATCTGGAAAGATGGACACAGCAGGTGAAGGGAGGTCTATTGGGAGATATGAATTAAAACCAAATTTTTCAGAAGCTTCAATTAAGAATTCAGCCCCAACTACTTCTGCTGCTAATTCAGCAAATGTCGTATTACAAGAGACACGTAAACCCTCGAGGATATCTCCACCACATGTACTGCCTGCATAGTTTTGAAGTGGAAGTGTAGTCAGAGGCGGCGTATATGTGGTCCTTACTTCGAACTCAGGTTCAGTAAGGGTAGCGGAGGTTGACGTCAATGCCGCTGTTGCTGTAACAAGCTTAAATGTTGAACCTGGAAAGAAGATTTCCCTATACATCTTTGGTAGACGTGGGTCTTCTGATGTCGGAAGTGCTGAAAACTCTTCCCAAGCTTTCTCACCTGCCTGCAGGTTCGATGATCCTAAAATATTTGGATCATACGATGGGTAACTCCAAAACGCGAGAACAGCACCTGTTCTTGGATCAAGCACAACGATAGAACCGTTTCGCTCCCCGAGAGCTTCTTTTGCAGCTTGTTGCACAGAATGATTAATCGTTATGGTCAAGTCCGCTGATGTGTCGGTAACGGTGAAAATATCTTTGAAACTGCTATATTTTTGTGTCTCTTTCTGCCCAGCAAGTTGATCATTGTAATAACGCTCTAATCCGTCAGCTCCATATTGAAATGAAAAAAAGCCAGTCGAGTGTGCATATAAGTCTCCATATGGGTATTGGCGTTCATATTTGATCTGGCCGTCAATTTTTTGGGACTTTGCGATTACCTCTCCATCTATTGTGTAAATTTCTCCTCTTTCACGATTGAAGTCACGGATTACAGATCTCATATTGTTAGGGTTCTCCTGAAGTTCTGTTTGTTGAAAGATCTGTATTCTGTTTAATTGCACAAATAGAGCGGCAAAGCAGAGAATGAGTGCCACTCCTAAAATTCGTATGTTACGGTTCATTTTTCCCCCGCCATACTTGAACTCTCACCTATTTGACCTCTATGGGATTCGTGGGAAATTCTGAGAAGGAGTGCCAGAAGAATCCAGTTCGCTAGGAGAGAACTACCCCCGTAACTTACAAATGGGAGAGTGACACCTGTAAGCGGAAGAAGACGAACAACACCAGCGATAATGATAAAAGCTTGGAATCCAAGCAGAGTTGTTAGTCCTGCTGATAGGAGTTTTTCGAATGGTCGAATAGAGGTAAGAGAAATTTTTAGACCAGATCCAACCATAAGTAAAAAAAGGATTAAAACCGCTGTTGTTCCAATAAGCCCCAACTCTTCTCCAATAGCAGCGAGAATAAAATCTGTTTCAACTGCTGGAATGTTCTCAGGATTACCGACTCCTAAGCCGGTACCTGTGAGTCCTCCTTCAGCTAAAGCAAAAGAGCTCTGAACTATTTGATATCCATCACCGGTTGGGTCATTAAAGGGTCTAATCCATATATCGACTCGTTCCTGCACATGCGAGAATTGACTCCAAGCTAATAAAGCTCCTCCAAAAAAAAGAATTGCGCTCATTACCAAATACGATGCTTTTCCAGTTGAAATCCAAAGTAATGCAACAAAAAGCGTAAAGAAAAGAAGGGAAGAGCCGAGATCTTTTTCTGCGACCATGACAAGCAAGGAAACTCCCCAAGCAAGAAGTATCGGGCCAATGTGTCGAAGCTCTGGTACCGCTACAGCGAAACGACGACCGGTTGACACTGCTAGAACATCACGCTTTTCAACAATATATGCTGAAAAAAAGACAGCTAAAACAATCTTTGCAAATTCACCTGGTTGGAAGTTGATCGACCCTAAAGACACCCAGATTCTCGCGCCATTGATTTCTCTCCCAAACCCTGGGATTAAAGGCATGATAAGAAAAACCACGCCAATAGTCATCAGTACGTAACGATATTGCTCTAGCCGACGAATTTGAGGAATGAAAACAAGAGTGGCAACAAATGCACCAACGCCGATCAATGTCCATGTTGCCTGAAGTCCAGCTAGATCTTTATCAAGACGAGCAATGACAAAGTAGCCAATTCCATTTAGAAGGCCCGCCAGTGGCAACAAAGAATAATCTGCTCGAGGAGCAAACTTTCTTACTGCAAGATGAGCTATAAGGAGAAGTAAAAGTATTCCTACTAGGAAAGGAACTATATTTGCAGGGATCGAAGATGACCTTCCTAGACTGGCTAGGACATACCCAGTTACAACAAGAATGGCAACGAAAAGGAGAAGGAAGAATTCGACGTTACGATTTCGGGATTTCATTTTTATAAATGTCAATCGGGGTTATTTTGCTTCACGGATATCTCTTCTTGAAGCGCATCTAAATATTGAATTGCTTCTTCTAGAGTTTCGAACTGAGGTTTTTGCTTAAGCTCCTCAATAGTGCTTTCATCCAGGTCCCGTCCAAGAATCGGTCTTCGTTCTTCAATTGTTGGATCAAACCATAGGATGCTATTCGTTCTCCCTTGATACAGCAGTACCTGTGAATTCTCTATGGGCGTATCACCTACTTGTTCAAAGGTAACGAAATAATTATCCCGAGCGTAGCGGCCGATGAACAAACCAATAACTAGAACCATTACCAGAACAGTGATTAGAAGTTTTCTAATGTTTTCTGGAGTTGCTTCCCATTCCCCGTCTTTATTGGGTTTATTTTCTGAATCATCTGGGGAAAGGCTAATTGAGCTTTCAATTTGGGTAGGTAGGAGAACAGAACAAACACTCGAAGCTTCGGGATACACGTCACCTTCATTCACATCGACGACAACAACTGTTATGTTGTCATTTCCCCCATTAGAATTAGCGAGGTCAACGAGAAGCTCGGCTGCGTTCTGAGGATTCTGAGTTGTCTCAAGGATGTTGCGAATTTCAACTGAAGATACTTCATTGCTTAATCCATCTGTACACAAAAGAAAGCGATCGTCCTTGTGTATAGGGACCTCCCAGCAATCTACATTTGCCTCTATTCCGATTCCGAGAGCACGCGTAATAATATTTCGATGAGGATGAAGTTCTGCCTCATGTTCAGTTATTTTTCCTTCACGTTTCATTTCTTCGACGAGACTATGATCTGTAGTTATTTGAGAAAAGGAGCCTTGAGATAGAAGATAAATTCGGGAATCTCCAATATTCGCTAAAGCGAGTTGTTTAGGATTTCCTTCATTGGGTGTAAGAAGGGCAATTCCACAAAATGTTGTACCCATGCCTTCGCGCTCAGAGTTTGCTTCTCCTTCTGACCGCACGGCAGTGTTTGCCTTAATTACTTGATCTCGAAATGACTGAACAGTTGAATATCGTTGTATCTCGAAGATCTTTTTCGTAGCAATTTCAGATGCAGCTTCTCCGCCACGATGACCTCCCATACCATCTGTGACTATGAAGAGAGAGTCACTAACTGCAAGAAAATCCTGATTCATCTTCCGTAATTTTCCAACGTCTGTTACGAACCCCCAATCGAAAATAGAAGAGGGACTCTTAGGATTTGCTATGCTCCGGTCTTCACTCATTTGGCCTCAAATACTGAATTTCCGATTTGTATACGGTCTCGTTGCTGTAACAAATAGGGTTGTTCTATTTTCTCTCCATTAACATATGTTCCATTTGTCGATGCTAAATCTTCAAGATACGAAATATTTTCTTCTAGGAAAATCCGAGCATGTCTGTGAGATGTGAATGTGTCACTAATGATTATTTCACATTCTTCATCTCGGCCGAGGAAAATTTCTTCTTCAAGAGAGTACTCGACTCCCTTATTTTCTTGGGGTTCAATAGTTAATAAAGATTTTACTCGCTCTGGTTGAGATGATTCTTGGCCATCTTTTCTAGAACGTTCTGGTTTTTGTGGTTTCCGAATCTGAAATATTGACATAATGACAACCCAAATAAAGAAGACGTAAAGAAGCGCTAAGAAAAGAAACTTTAAGAGCTCTAAAAATTGTTCAGACATTATGTTGTATCTACTTTTTATATAGGGATTGATGTCAGTGGTTCTATTTTCCTTGCCATTCTGGATCGCGTTTCTCTTTAAATGCCTTTCGACCTTCCTTAGCATCTTCCGTTTGGCTAGCGACGATGCGCATTGTTTCACCAAACCTTACTGCCTCTACCCAACTCATATCTTGAGTCCTAATAGCTACTTCTTTAGTTGCTCGTGATGCAATAGGAGCAGATCGACAAAGGCGATGAGCTAGGTCATTCGCCTTTTCGAGTAAATCTTCGTGGGGATAAATTTCCCAAACAAGTCCGATTTCTTTAGCCCGTTCAGCGGTGATTGTTTCTCCCAATAGCAGTAGCTCCATCGCATGCGACCAATTAAGTTTTTTAGGAAGTCGTATAGATCCCACAATTGTTGGGATTCCAATTCGTACTTCAGGATATGCAAATGAGGCACGATCACTAGCTATGACGAAATCACAAAATGTAACTGCAGTTAAGCCATACCCAATACATGGGCCATTTACTGCAGCAATAACAGGTTTAAACAATTCTAATCCGCTCTCAAAACTATTTATAGTGGGTTTTTCCCAAAAAGTCCCTGAGAATGTGCCAGCACTTCCGTGTATATCTTTCAAGTCTGCTCCAGCGCAAAACGTGTCACCAGCTCCTGTAAGAATGGCAACCCATGCAGTTTCATCTTCTAAGAACTTTTTCCATGCAGTATTGAGGGCTTCACGCATAGCTCCGTTTATCGTATTGAGATTATCGGGCCGGTTATAGCTAATGGTGACCACATTTCCTTCTTGTTTATATGTAACCGGAGGGCTTGTCATGATTAGCTTGCTTCGAATCGAATCTTGTATGTACCAAACTCAATTTGGTCATGGTCTGTAAGTAAATGCTGAGATATTCGATTCCCATTCACAAAAGTCCCATTAGTCGACCCAAGGTCTGATAGTAGGTAGCCATTTTCTCTTAGGTCTATCTTTGCCTGATTTCTACTAATACTTGGATCATCAATATAGATCGTAGAATCTTGAAGGCGACCAATGCTTACGTCACTACCGCCTAACAGTATCCGTTTACCATCAGGTAAGACGAGAGCACCAGGCGGATATCCATTGTCGTTTTGTTTTAAACGAGCATCAATGCGAAGTGTCCCCGTTCGTAAACGCTCTTCACTCTTTATGCTTACATTAACGGATCCGAGGAAAATGTAATTTTCCTGATAACAGTAATCGCGAATAGTATCTTCTAACTCTTGCTCTAATGGCTCTTTTGCATCAACTAAATTTTGATAATCGGTTTCTGAAATGACTACATCAAAATCATTGGGTGCAAGGTAGTCACCATGTACACCAATACTTCGATCTAGCTCGATCTCCCTAACGATTCTTCGGCTTATCTCGACAGGTTTGAGTTCACTACTGAAGAATTTCGCGAATGTTCCCTCAATAAGATTTTCAAGTTTGTTTTCTATTTTCTTGATTACCACAAATCTATTTTAGTCCTCTACAAGGATTATTCTCCAATGAGGCCTAATTCGATCAACTCTTCCCTTGATGGGAAATCAAATACTATCGGCGCATTTAGCTCCGGATCCCTGCATACGTTGTAGCCTGGAGCATCTGCCGCCGTGAAGTTTCGAACGGTAGTTGGGTATGTTCCGATCGATGGAGTTTGGAGGAATTCCTCAACTGCATCGGCTAATGCAGCAGAAACTGCGGGAAGGTATTCGGGTGATCTAAGTAATCTTGCTTCAGAAGGATTCGCTAAATAAGCAAGTTCTATCAGAGTCGTTGGAGTCTTGGGGCGAGACATCATTCCATAAGTATCTGTTCCACGGTTATTTAAGACTCGAATTACTCCAGCATCATATTGACTTGTCCACGAAACCCACGAGAACTTGTCAAGTGCTTCATAGACAGCTTCATATACTAGGGTTCCTAATCTAGCTGATTTGACTGAGTTGCTTTGAACAAAAGCTTCTGCCCCTGGGTCAGAAGATGGGGCGATCATTGGAGCATTATGGTGAATAGAGATCATGGCTTCTACTTGTAGATGGTCTGCATAAAGTCCGCGAGATGAAAGAGGTATATGGTAGTTCTCTGTACGAACTAAAAATGATGTGATCCCTCTATCTGCTAATTCTTCTAGAAGTGCTACAGCCACGTCCATGTTAATAGCGTTTTCCCAGATACCTGAGTAATAAGCTCCACCATCTATTCCGCCATGACCTGGATCAATAGCTATTTGAACATCAGTAACGAGGGTTCCTCCAATAACTGGGACAGCATATCCACATGGTGACCGAACAATATACCCTTTATCTGTTTCTGCTAAGACAACAGTATTGACTCCGGTCGTCGTGGTTAAGCCCCATGGTGGTCTTTCTAAATCTAGTTGGGAAGTAGTACCAAGCCGCCCCCAATAATCAAGACTCTTGTTCTCATTTGGCACGTTATAAGTATCTTGATCGAGCGTAAGGAAAAGACTAGGACTAATTCCAGTCTCGGTTCCCCAGAAAAGTGTTAGTAACCCTGTATCGAACTGTGTCCCTAGAGACTCTCCACTGGCAGCAACAATAAGTTCTGATTTTCCATCACCGTTCATATCTAAAGCTGCTAACGCATCCCCCCAATGATCTGCAGGCTCAGCCCCTATTTTGAATCCGTCGGTATCTTGATTGATAGTTATTGATCCATTACCAGATATCCCATTAGCGTTACCAAAGAGTATTGTGACTGCCCCAGCTCTTTGGACCGAATCCAGACTTTCAGCAGGAGCGCCAACTGCAAGATCCGCATACGCATCGCCATTGAAATCTCCGGTAGTTAAAACTGAACCCCATCTATCTCCTTGTTCATTTCTTTCCGATACGTTGAAACTACCTTGATGAAGGCGAGATGATCTCTCTGCATTGAGTCCTTGCTCTGAGCCGTACATGACTGTTACGGAACCCGTTTGTTCTTTCTTCCCGCTACTTTCATTTGGAGCGCTAATCGCTAGGTCAGCAAAACCATCATTATTAAAATCACCAGATGTCAGAACAGCTCCCCAATGGTCATATGCCTCATTCCTATCTGGAATAAGTGGAATATTTTGATGTATGCGCATTGACTTTGTAGTTGTAATACCTGATGGACTTCCATACAAAAGCGTTACTGCTCCTACTTCCAAGAATTGGCCATAATTTTCTCCTGGGGCACCTACAGCTAAGTCAGTAAAACCATCATTATTAAAATCACCAGATGCTAAAGCCCAACCCCATTTGTCATTTTCTTCGCCTCTATCTGGAACTCCTTTTGTTTCTTGATCTATGTCTTGTGATTTGGTTGCCGAAAGACCAGAACCTGAACCGTATAGGATAGTCAGTTTCCCAACATTGGCCGTTCCATCTTTATCCTTCTCAGGTGCTCCTACTACAAGGTCCTCAAAACCGTCACCGTTGAAATCACCAACGGATAACATTGAACCCCATCTATCTCCTACCTCATTTTTTCCAGATAGGTTTGAAGACTCTTGATGAAAAGTTTTTCCTATTTCGGTTTCCCCAACCCCTTGAGGTGAACCTGAAAAGACCCATATCCTCCCCGCATCAGATATGGTGCCAATATCTTCATCGGGTGCACTGACTACTAAATCATCAAACCCATCACCGTTGAAATCACCAAATGTCGAACGCGCACCAAAATTGTCACGATATTCGTCAGAGTCTGGAACATATTGCATGCCTTGATGAATGAAGGTGCTATTTTTAGGTGTCTGCTCAGAGTGACCATAGAGAATCGTTATCGCCCCAGCTGCATTGGCATCACCGAATCGCTCACCTGTTGCTCCAACAGCAAGGTCTGCATACCCATCGCCATTAAAGTCTGGCCCGACACTGCTGGAGTTATCGGATGCAGAAGTTACTTCTGCTTGTGCTGTAATTTCATTACCAACAACACTGATACATGCTAGTAGGAGTCCAAGGATCAATGCTAAAGCGATTTGACATGTACTTCTATAAAGCTGTAGTTGAAAATGTAAAGATCGGTAATTCATTTAACGAATTTTCTTTTTGTGGGGTGCGCGAGGAGGGATTTGAACCCTCACATCCCGAAGGACACAGGCACCTGAAGCCTGCGCGTCTGCCAATTCCGCCACTCGCGCGATTAGAAAAGGAGGGTATCGGGAGAACTGCTATTCGCAGCAAAAAAGCGGCCATATGTTTCTCTGATCTAATAATTGTAGATAATATCAAGTGTTTCGTCCTAAGATTCGGTCAACGTGAATCTCTATGACACGCCTATCTTCACCTCTGTCTTTAGGGGGTGAGTAACGTTCGGCGTATCTAGAAGTTCCTTGTTCGCACCGTTCAGGATCCCCTGTAACTGTTGCATTTCCCTCGAATGTAATCCATCGACCGCCATCCACTTGGCATACAGCTGCTCTGAGAGGCTCTGGTGATCGATCTAGTAGCTTTGCCTTTGTGCTTCCTGCCCATGTGATAATCCGGATAAGATTTTCTTTTTGGTCCCAGGTAAATCCCACCGGGGTAACGTGGGGGCGACCCGAAGGAGTGACGATCGTAAGGGAAGCAAGGTGACGTTCTGTCACAAATTCCATATTCTCCGAAGAGAGCGTAATCTCTGCCATATCTTGTACCTTCCTTCTTTGAGGTGATTTATACGCGAACGAGGAGCCCTGAGGCTCCTCGCGAGCTTTTTCTAATGGATTACCAGTTACTGGTTGTATCCCCAGATTCTTCAGCGGAATCGTCTGTTGTAGCTGCTTCTGCTACTTCAGGTTCCTCTGA